>SKIC01000089.1 GCA_007116685.1 Balneolales bacterium | reverse complement strand
CAGTTGTAATTTCTGTAATCAATTGTGGACGCTGATACCTACCACCGGCAGCAAATACAAATGCATAGGAAGTTGGATCCAATAAATATCGATACTCCATGTCTCCCCAAACCAATCTCGATGCCCTGAATTGATCTTCCCTATACCCTCTGAAACTCCTTGCACCTCCAAATCTGGTCAAATCGGATTCGGTATATTCTGGCGAAATCATCAGATAAGCACTTCCCCTAAAGGCCAAAACCTGACGCCGAAATGGTGAAACAAACATCCTGGCATCGAAATTTATTTCTTGCTGATTCATCTCGCGGCGGGCTCCAAATTCTTCAAAACGGGCATCCGTAATATTTTTATAACCGGTTTCAATAAATGTGTTGATGCGAAATCCAGAAGTGGGACTAATTCGTCTGTTCGTATTATCAAAGCGGATTCCAACTCCCCCAAAAACAGCCTGACCATCCAATGCCAAGGCCGGTAAATTAGGATCTTGATTCGCTGTGATGCCTTCCCTCCGTACGCCTGTAATCAAACGTGTATTGGGATTGATAAAGTAGGATGATGTTAAACGGGCATTTCTGATTTGGTAACTTGTATCCTGTTGTACAAAATCAAATTCGCCACTCAATCCCAAGGGCCATGAATTTATCCAATCCAATTCATAGGCTATTGCAAAACTGGTAGTAAGCGCCTGTTTCCTATCAAATTTTATGGCTAGTGTACTCCCTTGATAGGCTACATTTCGGATATGTAAATCAGCATTCCCAACTATGGTATTCGAACCACCGGGCTCAGGCACATATCCAAGTATAGCATCAAATCGGTTTATGTTATTTTCCTCGAGTCGAAAAAGCAGTTCATGCCTGCCACCCGACCTGATTATTTCAGCCTCAGAAACATGCCTGTAGAAATTTGTATTGTCGATATTCCGGCGAATTCGTGTCAGATTAACAGGCGTTATAAGCACACTGTCTCTGAAGCCGGAAGCTCTTTGAAGATATTCAGCACTTGTTCTGTCTAAACCTGAAAAACGAATTTCCTGAGCATAAATTTGTTCTCCGATATCTAAATTGACATCCACTGAAACCTGACAGTTTTCCCAGTCAAACGTGAAAGAATCTATAGCAATCTTCGCTAGTGGAAACCCCTGTTGCTCAGCATTTTGCAGGATGTCTTCTAACTCTTGCTGAAGTATGGAATCAGAATAAAACGAACCTTCCGTTAAAAAAAACGGTCGGTTTCCAATATCAAATCCATTTGTAGAAATTGATAAATTCTGAATTTGAAAGCGGCATCCACTTGAAATGAATATTTTTTTCTGATCTTCTGAAATAATACTAGAATCAACTGAGGCCGCAAAAAAACCTTCTGCAGCATTTTGTCTCAGTATGTGTTCCAGAATTTGCTCTTCTGTTTGAGAAACTAATGAGAATTCCTGAAGAAGTTCACCATCCTGATACCATTGCAGTTGATTTACGGAATTCTCGGCAAGTGAATCCTGAGGCACAATAGAAAATGCCTCCGTAACCAGGAGGCATAGTACTATCAAAACGGATGAAAATAAACCGAATTTCGGATTCTTATTTGGATTTGAGAATGTCCTGAACAAAATTGGGGATGGCAAAGGATCCGGTATGCATATCTTTGTTATAATATCGTAACGAAGATTGCCATTTGGTAGTACCTTCTTCAACTCTTTTGATAACCTCCTCACTGTGTGGATTTATCCCTTTACTGGCATAAGCCAAAGACCACATTCCAGTTGGATATAGCGGAATAAATGCCAGGTACATCTGGGAAACTTCAAAAACTTCATCAAGCACGTCAAAAAGATCAGAAATGCTTTTGTGGTAATGCCCCACCCATGGACTTTCTGTTTGAGCTGTTAAGATTCCATTCTCATTTAAGCAATCATAACAGTTTTGGTAGAATTCTTTTTTAAACAAATCCACAGCCGGACCAACGGGGTCAGAGCCATCAATAATCACTACATCATATTCGCCTTTTGGAGTTTTGACAAATTCGAGACCATTTTCATAAATCACATTCAATTTAGGATTATCCCAATCTCCAACTTCAGGCATAAATTCTTTGGATGCACGAACTACGGCTTCGTCAATTTCAACCATATCAACGCGTTCCACACTTGGATGACGCATTACTTCTCTGGCTGTTCCTCCATCTCCACCTCCAATTATGAGGACTTTTTTAGGATTAGGATGTGCGAACATACCTACATGAGTAAGCATTTCATGATAAACGAATTCATCTTTTTCAGATAACATTACCATGCCGTCGATCGTCATCAAATTACCCCAGGTATCGGTCTCGTAAACCTCAACTTTTTGAAATGGAGTATCCTCTGAAAAAAGTACTTTCTTCAGGCCAACAGTCAGACCGGTGCGCTCGTTATAATATTCGTTGTATGATAAACCCATTGTACAGTCAGAAATTATTTATACCAAAGAACGGCAGCCGCAAATGCAGAACCTTTATTAACAACGGTATGCTCAATACCAATACTCAAAACTTCTTTGAGCTTTCTATTTCTGTATTCAAAAGCATCCACAGCCATTTTTCGGACTGTTTTTTCTACTTCTACAAGTGGTTTTTCATCTTCATGTTCCATGATTACACCAGCCTCCGTCGGATCTTCAGGAATACCAACAGCGATTGCCGCAGATAAAACAG
Source organism: Balneolales bacterium (assembly GCA_007116685.1). Taxonomy (GTDB): domain Bacteria; phylum Bacteroidota; class Rhodothermia; order Balneolales; family Natronogracilivirgulaceae; genus SKIC01. The sequence goes on along the minus strand of SKIC01000089.1, from coordinate 7,882 downwards.
TACCCGGAACATCAGACCCGATTTGAGCATACGCAATAGGAATTAGAGCCCCTTTAGGGAGAACAATCTTATCAACCAATTCACAAGCCGGAGGCACTATACTACTCATTCTCATCAAATTAGTATCGCCAACGCCGGCATTAAGAAGTGCCTGATCAAAAGCATTTAAGACCATATTTCCTTCACCAGAACCTTTTACAAGTGAGAAAATGTTAGGCGTAGGAACCATTTGTAAACTCGACATGTGCTTATTCCAAAAAAATTAAACGTTAATTAGAAAACTGTTGCGCCTCTTTGGGCTTAAATAATAACTCTTCCCCTTCAGGTACTCTGAACAAACCTCTCTTGAGTTCCATACTTGATACGTTTTTGGCTTCAAACGCATTTTTCATGTAATCCTGAATAATCCATGGGTCAATAGTTTCTCCGCAAGTAAAAATATCAACAGCGGCATAACTGTACTCCGGCCATGTATGAATCGCAACGTGAGATTCTGCAATAACTACAGTTCCACTTACTCCGTGTGGACTGAATTTGTGAAAATTATGAGATATGATACTGGCTTTGGATGCTCTAGTAGCCTCAAGTAAAATAGACTCAACCTGAGCAACATCATTGATTACGTCGCTGTTACAGTCATAAAATTCAACCAGAATTTGTCGTCCGAGTGCTTTCATTTTCCCTTTAGATTACGATGTAGATGGTAAGGAAGTATAAGATTCCACTTCATAAAAAAAGCGATTCTTCGACCGTATATTGTTAGATTTTTCACTAACATGAGCGGAGAAGTTATCGCATAATTCACATTCGCTACCAAGTAACACTAATGCCTGAGCTCCGGGAAAAGAGGATTCAAACATTAATTTATTTCGTTTGTGTGTTATGTCATAAATACTCAATTTCGCAGATGTGTTTTGAGATATAACGTTTTGGTACAGAATGATTTTTTTGATTTGTTAGGAACTTTGAGTCTGTAAATAGTCGCATATCCTAGAATCCAAATCAGAATATTAAAATTACACATTTTTTTATTCAATGTAATGGCACTTAATAAAAATATTTTATCAACCACCGATCTTTCTGATTGGTATTACAAACTTGTTTTGCCCAGAGCTATAGAGAATAAAATGCTCAAGTTATTACGGCAAAATAAAATTAGTAAATGGTTTTCCGGAATAGGTCAGGAAGCCATTGCTGTTGGCACTAGCTTAGCGTGCCAAAAGCAAGATTATATTTTACCTATGCATAGAAATCTGGGTGTATTTACTACCCGTGAAGTGCCTTTATACCCCCTTTTTTGCCAATTACTAGGCAAGGCTGATGGTTTTTCGAAAGGTAGAGAAAGATCATTTCATTTTGGTATTCCAGAGTATAATATCATAGGTATGATTTCTCATTTGGCAGCCATGTTTCCAGTAGCTTGTGGTATAGGAACAGCATCAAACTTAAAAAATGAGGATTTTATTGCTGTAGCATTTTGTGGTGATGGTGCTACAAGCGAAGGAGATTTTCATGAGGCTCTAAATCTGGCTGCTGTTTGGGGCTTACCGGTCATTTTCATCATTGAAAATAACGGCTACGGACTCTCCACTCCTTCCAGCGAACAATTTGCATGCGAAAAGTTATCCGATAGAGCAAAGGGATATGGAATGATTGATTTCCACATTGATGGAAATAATATTTTCGAAGTTTACGAGACGGTATCCAAAGCCAGAGAATATGCCCTCCGTGAAAGAAAACCTGTACTCATTGAAGCTCTTACATTCAGGATGCGCGGACACGAGGAGGCTTCCGGTACTGCTTACGTTCCAGATACTTTATTGAAAGAATGGGCAGAAAAAGACCCTATTAAAAGATTTAAAGACCATCTTATTTCTCAGAATCTGTCCACAGAAGCAGATCTGCAAATCTTAGAAAAAAATGCTGAACTTCATTTTTTAGCCGAATTGGATTTAGCTCTGAACTCATCACTTCCAAGATTTAACGAAGAAATTGAATTGAATGCGGTAATGGAAGATTGCGACGTTTTGCCTTTACCGGAAAATTTAAAACATGCTGAATCATCTCATTCTTTTCGATTTATAGACTCTATTCATTCAGGCTTAAAAAGCGCTTTTACAGCCGATGATTCTTTTATTATTATGGGTCAGGACATTGCAGAATATGGTGGCGTTTTTAAAGTAACCGAGGGATTTGTTGATGTATACGGGAAAGAACGTATCAGGAACACTCCAATTATAGAATCCGGAATTCTGGGAGCAGCAATTGGTTTGGCTTTAGAAGGATTTAAGCCCGTCGTTGAAATGCAATTTGCTGATTTCATAACCTGTGGCTTCAATCAAATTGTAAATAATATTGCAAAGATGCGATATCGCTGGTCGGATGCTTTAAATATCACCATTAGAGCCCCTCACGGCGCCGGAGTTGGTGCAGGACCTTTTCATTCCGTAAGTCCCGAAGGATGGTTTATGCAGCATCCCGGACTTAAAGTAGTGGTACCCTCTACTGTTCAGGATGCTTATGATTTACTTATTGCATCGCTTTTTGATCCTAATCCTGTTTTATTCTTTGAGCATAAAGCTTTGTATCGGAGTTTGAAGTCAGAATTTATGAGCCCTGCAAGTATAGATGTACTTGGTAAAGCCAAGGTTCGCCGATTTGGAAAAGATGCTACTATAGTTACCTATGGCATGGGCGTACACTGGGCTATGGATTTGGCAGATTCGTATTCAAAGCAAGAAAACATCGAAATAGAAATTGTTGACCTCAGAACTTTGGCTCCTCTTGATTCGGAAACGGTAGTTGAAAGCGTAAAAAAGACGGGCAGAGCTATGCTTCTACAAGAAACTAATCCCGTTCTAGGGCCAATGAGCGAAATCTCTGCCATTTTAAACGAAAGGTGTTTCGAGTATTTGGATGCCCCCTTATTGAGATGCTCTAGTTTACATACTCCTGTGCCGGTAAACAGAATTCTTGAAGATGGGTACCTTGCCAGCAACAGAGCAAGAGAGACAATGGAGAAATTATTGTCTTACTAGCGTGAAATTTGATTTGTTCTGTTCCGGATTTCACAACGGACGGGAAATGCCTTACGGGATAAGGAATGGTCTCTTGATAACATTTTAAGCATTTTTCTACCAAAGGTTACCTTCTCAACGTATTCTCTTATTTCACGGTTAACACTGATTACCTCTTCGAATAGTTTATGCTCAATCTCGGATAAGCTGCCGTCAATGTAGTCTGCGATGATCTCATCCGGCAAAGTTTGAAGTATTTTAGACATAAAAAAGTTAGAAGTTTACATGAGTGTTGCCCGTCATATAAACCTCTAACTTTAGTATTTAGAAAATGTTTCAGGAATTCTTATAAAATTTTAAAGATTCCTGAAGCTTTACTCTTGCTCTGTTAATTCTTGATTTCACGGTTCCCATGGGTAAGCCGGTGATTTCCATTATCTCTTCGTAGGAAAGATTCTGAATATCGCGCATGATTACAATTTGCTTGAATTCATCACTCAGCATATTAACAGCTTCTTTCACATGACTCAGAATCATATCATTCTCAACTACCTGATCCGGGCAGAAACTGTCATCAGGTAATTCCCATTTGGCTTCCGGTTTATCAACAGTATTACTACCATTGATTGAAACCAGTTGCATACGCTTTTCCTTGCGATAGTGTGTTTTTACCAAATTCCCCGCAATGGTATATAACCAGGTCGAAAAACGGGCAATTCGCTGGTAAGAATCCCTGCAGCGATAAACGCGCATGAACGTTTCCTGAACCAAATCCTCACTGTCTTGTGTGTTTTTGGTATATCGAAAGATAAAATGGTGAATTCTATCCTGATATCTGGTTACTAATTCGCTAAAAGCGGCTTCATAACCACTTTGAAGATGTTCCATTAAATCTTCGTCACTCAAGTTATATAGAGATATCCTTGTTGCATACATAATTTAGACCCTTTGTTGTGTTGCGTATCATTAGAGTAGATACACTCAGAGCCTAATCCTTACAGAATTATTTTTTTAAGAGAGATCAGGAGAATTGATTCGCTATCAACTCTGCTGAAGCCTTTAATGGCTCTGTCTGCATCTAACAGTATTTCAAAGATTTCCGGCATCTTCTGGGGTGGATAAGCCTGAGCCATTTTTGTTAATTTGTTCAGGTAGAATCCGTAAGCCCCAACCGCTTTTGAAATTTGATCGGGACTCATCCCTTTATTTCTCAGCGACTGAATTTGCCAGACTTTGCTAAAGGTTCCGTAAAGAAAACCGGTGGTTTTGATTACTTCCCCAGTAACACTATCAGCTTGTTGCAAGATGTGTTCCGCAACTGTAAGGGTTTTATCTAAATTTCTTGAAATCAGCGCATCCTGCAATTCAAACACAGAAAATTCACGGGAAACGCCAACCATTTTTTTTACGTCCTCTTGGGTGATCTCCTCACCTGTAGTTTTATATGTACACAACTTATCTATTTCTGTAGACAGTTTCTGTAAATCTGAACCCACCGAATAAGCAAGCATTTGAGCGGCAGCAGAGTCTATCGTTTTTTTGTGTTCAGATTTAACCCAATTATGTATCCAAACTGGTAACTGGTTTTCGCTTACACTCTCAAGTTCACAAATTGTTGCATGCGAAGATGAAAAAAGTGCTTTACCAAGTTTAGTATTCTTTGCGGGTCTTTTGTCACTTATGAAAATAGTTATACACGAGGGGTTCGGGTTTTTAACATAAGCAACAAAGTCATCCGCAGTAGCACTGCCTTTCCCTCCTTCGGTATCTTGATCTCTCGTATCGAATAATTTAAGAAAATCCCGAACTATCAACATTCTGAACTCGCTCATCATTGGATAACTACGAGCGATATTTAAAACTTTATCGGGGGTAACTTCCTGTCCATATAAGAGATCCAGATTAAAATCTCTAATCTCCTTAGGCATGAACTCAATAAAAGCATCCTGAAGTTTATCAATAAGAAACTGTTCTGCACCGGAAATAAAGTATACGGGTTTCAGTTTACCCGACTCTATTTCAGACAGGACGCGCTTGTATTCTTGTATGCTATCAGGTTGTTTTGCCATGATATTAGTTCAGGCAGTCAAAATTTAATCTAAGGATATAAACGGCCAAGCATTCTTGGAAATGGGATACTTTCACGTACGTGTTTTAGTCCACAAATCCAGCAAACAGTTCTTTCAAGACCCAAACCAAAACCTGAATGTGGTACCGAACCAAACTTTCTGAGATCTAAATACCATTTGAATGCTTCCTCAGGTAACTCATGCTTTTTGATAGCAGCCAATAAGACATCTAAATTGTCTTCACGCTGGCCACCACCGATAATTTCGCCATAACCTTCAGGAGCCAATACATCCACTCCTAAAGCAATTCTGTCATCCTCAGGGTCTCTTTTCATGTAAAATGCTTTTACTTCAGCTGGGTACCCATAGACCATAATTGGTACATCAAATTGCATAGTCAGGATGGTTTCATCGCTACCACCAAAATCGTTACCCCATTCAAAATTCAAAGCCGATTCTTTCCAGACCGGGATATTTCGTAAGTCTTCTTCTATATCATCCAGTCTAGCTCTAATTTCTTTCAAACGGGCATCAATGCGGAATTTTCTCCCTTTCTTTGCCTGACCATACTCAGCTTTGATTTCTTCCTGCTCTTTTGAAAGCTCATCTTTTTCCTTAATACGGCTCTCTTCCATTTCCTGAAGCATATTAGCCGTTTGCTGAGATTTCAGCATATCAACCGCTTCTGTATAGCTCATTCTTTTGAACGGCTGACGGGCGTTTTCCAGAAATGTGGTATTTCGTTCGAGAATCTCTAACTCGGTTTTGCAATTATCTAATACCGAGCTCACAATCTCACGCAACATCTCCTCTGCCAAATCCATGTTCATTTTCAGATCGTAAAAAGCCATTTCCGGCTCAATCATCCAAAACTCAGTTAAGTGACGTCTGGTTTTACTTTTTTCAGCACGGAATGTAGGTCCGAAAGTATAAATGAGTCCTTGAGCCAAAGCCATCGCTTCCCCATACAACTGACCGGATTGCGTGAGATATGCTTTTTCGTCGAAGTATTCCGTTTCAAACAAGGTAGTAGTACCTTCGGCGGCATTCCCTGTGAATATAGGCGCATCCATCTGGATGAAACCGCGTTCCTGGAAAAAACGGTGAATGGTAAAAATGATATGATTACGTACGCGCATGATGGCCCATTGGCGCTTACTACGCAACCATAAGTGGCGGTTTTCCATCAAAAACTCTACGCCGTGCTCTTTAGGAGTAATCGGATAATCGTTTGCAATTTGATACACTTCCAAATCACTAACATGCAATTCGTATCCACCAATACTGCGATCATCTTTTTTGACATTTCCAGTTAATGACAGGGATGATTCCTGAGTTAGTTGAAGAGCGGCATTCCAGACTTCCTCAGATACATCGTCTTTGCTCACTATCGATTGGCAAAGTCCAGAACCATCTCTCAAAATGATAAAAACAAGGTTTTTACTCGTTCTGACATTAAATACCCATCCCTTTAAGGTTACATCTTTGTTTTCATAATGGGCTAAATCTTTAATATAAATCATGGTTCTTTTGGATTAGTCTTCTGGTAATAAAATGGTTTCTGATAAATCTTCTTCAGTAAAAAATCCGGACGAAAAGTCTTTGATATCTTCAGCAGTAACACTGTCAATCTTCTCAACTAATTCATCCAGGGTAACATATCTATTGAAAAATAACTGACTCTTTGCAAGTCTCATCATTCGGTTGCTTGTACTTTCCTGAGCAAGCAACATCTTCCCTTTTAATTGGGACTTTGCTTCTTCCAATTCAATGGCGGGTACAATTTCTTCACGCATTTTTTTGAATTCCTCGAGAACAAGCTCTTTTACGTGAGCTACATATTCTTTGTCGGTGCCTACATACACGCCATACATTCCTGTATCACGATAAGAATGGTTAAATGAAAAGGTTGAATAGCAATAGCCGTATTTCTCACGAATATTTTGATGTAAACGTGAACTCATTCCTGAACCGAGAATAGTATTCATCAACAATAATTTATATTTGTTCGGATCATTTGAAGAAAGACCCCGCTTACCGATGATATAATGAGTCTGCTCAATCTTTTTAGTTAATTCTTTACGTGATGGCTGATATGTATTTGGCTCAACATCCACCAAACCATTGGTAACCCCCTTCTTAGTTTCAAAATAGTTTCTGACCAAAGTCTCAACTCGCTCAGGATTGGCATTACCAGCTACAGTTACAATAATATTTTCGGGAGTGTATCTGTCTGCAACGTAATCCAATAAATGCTGTTGGGTAAACGCATTAACCGTATTTTCAAATCCAATAATCGGGCGACCAAGTGGATGATGGCGAAATAGTTGTCCGCTAAATTCCTCAAAGACATAATCATCAGGAGAATCCCGATACATCTTCATCTCTTCAATCACGACTTTCTTTTCCTTTTCAATCTCCTCTTTCGGGAAAGTTGAGTTTAGAACCATATCAGAGAGAACATCAAGTGCTCTGTCTAATTCAGTATCCAAACATCTTGCAAAATAGCAGGTATATTCTGTAGAGGTAAATACGTTTAAAAAACCACCAACCGATTCCATGCTCTGGGCTATTTCAAAAGAAGTTCTGTTCTTGGTTCCTTTAAACAGCATGTGTTCCAAAAAGTGGGTAACACCGGCCATTTGGTCTGTTTCGTGGCGGGAGCCGGATTTAACCCAAATACCTACGGACAAACTCCTGACGGAATCAATGGTTTCTGTTAAAATGGTAAGTCCGTTTTCCAGAGTTACCTTATGGATAAAATCGAGTTCAGAAGCGTTTTTCATTATAATAATT
>SKIC01000158.1 GCA_007116685.1 Balneolales bacterium | reverse complement strand
GATTATTTTTAGGAAGCACAGGCCCCATATTTGCGATGGCCGTACCAAATCTGGAATCCTGACGATTATTTATAGCCAGGTTCCTCTGCGCAGAACCATTAATGTTATAAACTGTCACAGCTCCCACATTACCATTAGTTCTTGGAGAGCCAATTACAGGATTGATTGTACCGCTTATATTATAATCACCTGAAAAATCCGCAGCATAACCGGTTTGAAGATTAGAGCCCGAACGGTTGAAAAATTGATGGGTATGTCGCTCATTGGGCACATTTCCAATAACTAAAGTATCAGGCCATTCGGTTCTACCCGAGAAGAACGCCAATCTGCCATTATTATCACGATCAGCCGAAATACTAAAATCGTCGATACCATCGCCGTTAGTATCTCCAAAAGAAGCCATTCTATAAGCCCAAATAGTAGTTTCTGCGCGACCAAAAATTTTCACATCGGCATCATCGTCTTTGTATTCTTCCAGATTAAATGGACCAAAATACATATATGCCGTACCGGAAAGACGCCCGTTATCGTCTGCTCTAGGGGCTCCAATTATGATATCTGTTTGTCCATTTCCGTTGAAATCTCCGCTAATTACCGAGGTTCCGAAAGTGCCATTATTTTTTTGCCCGAAGAAAACGGCATCAGCCTGACGACTCAAAAATTCCGAAGCAGTAGTCAGGTCTTTGAATAAATAAGCAGCACCAGCAAAACTCTCCATTTCACTGTTATCACGGGCGCCAATTAATAAACCGCTCTTTGTACTTCCGGGATGTAAACCTTTTACCGCAGTAATGGTTACTCCAAAATTATCTTCCAATTGCTCAGAGATAATAAGCACATTGGCACTAGAGAAATTTCGTACCGTTCCGGGACTAAAAGGTCCGTAAAAAACACCAACAGCTCCTCTCCCATCGCTGGTAAATTGACGTTTTGATACTGCCACATCCAGAGTCCCATTACCATTAAAATCAGCAACGGTAATAATTTCACCTACTCGTCCACCTGCTATCGTACCGCGGATAACCATGCTAGCTGTTGTAAGGGTTGTATCACCGGCAAAGCTACCGTTGAAATAATAAACCGCCCCGGCTCTTGCATTGCCTCCGTTAGCAACACCAGGTGCACCAATCAATAATTGCTTTTCGTTGTTGCCTTCAAAAAAATCGGCTTTCATTGAAGTTCCGAACTCTGCATTTGATGCTTGTGGAGCTAACCTGGCGCCAATGGCATATTGTGCGATTGCGTCCGCAGAGACGAATAGCATAATGAGAATCAGAAAATATCGGATGAGAGTGTGTTTCATTTAACTAATTAGATTTGTACTCTAAAATTACAAAAAATACTTGTAAATGAGCACTTTTTAGTCTTGTACGAATAATTCCGATTTATGTGTACGGTTAGTTTCATCCCCTTATCAGACTCTTCTTACCTTCTTGGGTCAAATCGAGATGAGTTAAAAAAAAGATCTGCCGCCAAACCACCCTTTATTCAGGAAAATGGCAATTGGCTTGCACCAATCGATACCGAGGCAGGCGGTACATGGATAGGAACGAATAAACATGGATTAACTTGCTCACTTATCAATAATTATCAGGGGAAAAATCCACTTCTCGTTGACCGACCCGGCGCCTTATCCCGAGGATTGTTAATACCGAAAATAATGCATTTCAAATCCACCCGTGAAATTGCAACTATTTGGGATAGCATAGACCTCAAGCTCTATAATCCATTTGAGCTTATTGCTGCTTCTTTACATCCCTTGAAAGTTGAACGTTGGTCTTGGGATGGAATCAATTTTCATCACATTGAAGAACCAACAGATCCCGCAATTTGGGTATCTACAGGTTTGGATCCTCAAAAAGTTTATCGATACAGAAAAGAGATTTTCGACAATTGGCTGGAAAATCATCCTAATCCTGACGCCGGTGCCCTTCGAGCCTTTCACTCGGCACACGATCCCGAATACCCGGCATGGTCTGTGGCGATGATGCGGGAAATTGTACAATCGGTCTCAGCCACTGTAACGCAAGTTGCTCTAGATGAAATTTTTATGGATTACCATGATGGTTTTCCACTAAAAAGTGGGAATTGGGAAAGATTTGTGCTGATTTAAAAAGGTCTCAAAAAAAGAAAAGCCACCCCGCTATCAACGGAAGTGGCTTACTATTCATCAAGAGAGATATGACAATATAAAAACTTTTACGCTATTGTCACACTATCATCTAAATAAACATCCTGAATGGTCTGAAGAAGTTTTGCACCTTCAGCCATTGGTCTTTGGAATGCTTTTCTACCGCTAATCAAACCGGCACCAGCGGCTCTTTTATTGATTACAGCAGTTTTAACAGCATCAGCGAAATCGTTATCACCGGATGCTCCACCAGAGTTAATCAAACTTGCACGGCCCATATAGCAGTTAGCAACCTGATATCTGGTTAAGTCGATTGGGTGATCTGAACTCAACTCTTCGTAAATACGCTTGTCGAGTTTTCCGTAAGAAGAATCACCGGAATTCAGCGCTTTGTAACCGCCGTTTACTTCAGGTAATTTTTGCTTTACGATATCCGCTTTCAGCGTTACACCAAGGTGGTTAGCCTGACCGGTTAAGTCAGCAGCGATGTGATAATCAACGCCACCTTGAACAAATGCATCGTTTCTGATGTAGCACCATAAAATGGTAGCCATTCCTAATTCATGCGCGTAAGCAAAAGCATCTGCAATTTCTACGATTTCTCTTGCGGCATCATCAGAACCAAAATAAATAGTTGCACCAATAGCAGCGGCACCCATGTTGTAGGCATCATCAATAGTACCAAACAAGATTTGCTGATAATCATTAGGATAGGTCAACAACTCATTATGGTTAACTTTCACGATGAAAGGAATTTTGTGAGCATATTTACGAGCCACAGAACTTAATGCTCCGTAAGTCGATGCCACACCATTACAACCACCTTCAATTGCCAGTTTTACGATATCTTCAGGATCGAAATAGGCAGGGTTTTTAGCAAAAGATGCTCCACCAGAGTGTTCAACACCCTGATCAACAGGTAAAATCGATAAATATCCAGTTCCACCCAGACGTCCGTGGCTGTATAACCATTCCAGGTTACCTAATACACGTAAGTTTCTATCTGATGGCACCCACACATCGTCCACATGATTTGGCCCGGGGAGGTGAAGGGAATCTTTACTAATGGTTTTGCACTCATGGCCCAGAAGATATTCCGCTTCACTGCCAAGGAGTTCTTCAATTTTAGACATATATATTGCCTCCTTTATTATTACACATTATGTCAGTAAATATGATACTAATATACGGTTTTAAGTTTCAAAACGCCTAAATTTTCTAATCTTAACTATGAAAGCGCTTTGCTGTAAATGGTGGTTATGCTTTAAACTTCAAACCTTGTATTTTCCCGCCATGAAACGAGTACCCAATATTTTAAGCGCATCCCGAATTGTTCTTGCCCCACTATTTGTCTTGCTTTATTTACAAGACGATATCGTGTGGACAACCCTCAGCGTTGCCGTCTTTGCCGTGGCGGCAGTCACTGATTACTTCGATGGATATATTGCCAGAGTTTACGGAGCAGGCTCGAAATTGGGCGTATTCCTTGATCCCCTGGCAGATAAATTCCTCACTATCGCCGGTTTCGTTTGCCTGCCTTTTGTTGACCCTCAACAATTCCCCTGGTGGGCAATTATTGCAATCATATTCAGAGATGTTTTTGTAACCGGCCTGCGCTTTTATACGGATAGACAAGGTTTGATGATGGCTACCAGTTTTCTGGCAAAAGTTAAAACCTTTGCCCAAATGGTATTTTTATACGTTGCGCTACTGACGGGTGTATTTATAGGAACGGATGTTTTCCTTAGCTCATGGTTCGAGGCACTTCTCTACAGTCATTTTCTGGAATATGGTTTATATGCAGTTACATTTATTACCGTTTACACCGGTGTTGAATACGTAGTGACCAATAGAAAACAACTTTTCCATGGAAAAGACGCCTAAATGTCATCCCTCTATCCTTTTCGGGAGTTTTCTCGGGATTGGATTTGTCAAACCAGCACCGGGTACCCTGGGAAGTCTGGCAACTTTGCCCCTGCTGTATTTTTGCTTTATGTATTTTGGCACTTTTACGTTGTGGCTAATTACCATAATTGCATCCATTGGAACCATTTTAGCGGCACCCGTTTTTGTGAAATATTATGGAAAAGACCCCTCAGCTATGGTCAGCGATGAAGTTGCCGGACAAGCTCTGCCTTTTGCTATCCTCGCCAGTTACGGTTACGGCAGCCTTTCCGCATCCAACTTGCTAATATTAATTATTGCCGGATTTATCCTTTTTCGCTTCTTCGATATTCTAAAGCCCCTTGGAATAAATCGTATCCAAAACTGGCAGGGAGGCTGGGGTATACTTGCCGATGATTTATTAGCGGGGCTGTATACGTTTTTCTTATTGAAAATAGTTATATTAGCTATTCTGTAGAAAATTCAAGGCCTAAGAAAAAGCCAGTTTCTACATCACAAATTTAAAGACATGATTGCAAGATCTACCATCTTATTTTAATTGATGGTACCCGAGAGTTCAACGCAACATGCACATGTTACCCGCTATCAATCGGATAACTGTTTATGAAAATAGGTAGAATATTATGATTATTGATCAAGCATTTTCTCGCGAACTTGCAGAAACATTATTAGATATCAACGCAGTCCTGCTAAGGCCTAAGGAGCCTTTCACATGGTCTTCCGGGTGGAATTCACCCATTTATTGCGACAACAGGCTCACAATTCATTATCCAAAACTGCGTAAAAATATCGCTCGGCATCTGGCTGATTTTATCCAGGAAAAATATCCCGAAACCGATGTAATTACAGGTACGGCTACGGCTGGAATTCCTCATACAGCATGGGTTTCCGATATCCTCGAAAAACCGATGGCCTACGTGCGCTCTAAAGCCAAAAACCATGGTATGAACAGCCAAATTGAAGGTGGCGTTAAAAAAGGCGAATCAACAGTGATAATTGAGGATTTGATTTCCACCGGAAACTCTGTTCTGTCTGTAGTTGATGCTCTGGAATTTGTTGGAGCAAAAGTTGATGCCATTACCAGCCTTTTTACCTACGGTTTTGATGTGGCACACAAAGCTATCGAAGATCGTGGCCTGGAAATTTACTCGCTTACAGATTACAAAACGTTGATTGATGTGGCTTTGGAAAAAGGCTATGTGCACAAATCAGATATAGAACTATTGAGCCAATGGCGCGAGCATCCTGATATCTGGCCAAAAGACTGAATCAGATGACTGACAAGGAGATTTCTTCGGATTATATTGCGCTGATGAGACTGATTATGCTCTCTACAGTCAATCGTTTTAATTATAATTTTAAACGATACAAGCCGGAAGCCTCCGAATCAGAAATCTCCGTTCCGGAACTCTGTGATGCCATTTCTCATCGATTGTACTCATTCCGAAATCTACTGGCATCTGATTTAGAAAGTCAGTCATCAGCACATATCAAAGAAGGCAGTTTGATGGTTTTATCAACTCAATTACGAGATTTATGGTACCAACTGCATCATGATATCGTCACGTACGATGTCAACCAAATTTCTGACATCATTCCCGAACTCGACACAACCATTCGGACGTGGAACTATTGCCTGGAAAATGCCGCTATTGCCGATATTGATTCGCTTTCCAGCCAAACCCAACTCATCCGGCGAATTAGAAATCTACCCGGCAACTGAAACTGTGTGTTGCCTGTCTTTTTCTTATCTTTGTTCGTTATCCACTAATCATTAAAATCGCTTAGACCCGTGAAAGATCGCTCCTTTTTTATAGAAACATACGGCTGTCAGATGAACTTCGCAGATTCTGAAATCGTGAATGCCATCATGATGGAACAAGGCTGTAAACCTGCAAAATCACCGGAAGAAGCAGAAATCGTTTTTATTAACACCTGTTCGATTCGTGATAATGCCGAACGAAAAGTGTGGGACAGGCTGAAATATTTTCGCTCTGTAAAAAAGAATAAAGAAGGTGATTTCACAGTTGGAGTTCTGGGCTGTATGGCCGAGCGCGTTAGAGAAAAATTTCTGGAGCGTGAAAAACTTGTTGATTTGGTGGTTGGTCCTGATGCCTATCGTGAAATTCCAAAACTTTTGATGGAAGTTGAGGATGGCAGAAAAGCTGTAAACGTAATCCTCTCTCAGGAAGAAACCTATGCCGATTTAGCGCCCGTCCGTGTCACGGGGAATGGCGTAACCGCCTTCGTGTCCATTATGCGTGGTTGCGACAATATGTGCGCTTTTTGCGTAGTGCCATTCACCCGTGGACGTGAAAGAAGCCGCCCGATGGAAAGTATTCTGCACGAAATCAGACAGCTCAGCCAGGAAGGTTACAAAGAAGTAACCGTTTTAGGCCAAAATGTGAATTCTTACAACGATAACGGAACCAGTTTCGCTGAATTAATGTATCAGGCCAGTCAGGTTGACCCGGAAATGAGAATTCGATTTTCTACCTCCCATCCAAAAGATTTTCCTGATGAATTACTTCACGTAATTGCTGAACAGCCCAACGTATGTAATTACATTCATATTCCTGCGCAAAGTGGAAACACCGAAGTTTTGGAGCGCATGCGTCGCCCTTATACAAGAGAGCAATATCTCACGCTCATCGACCGAATGAGAGAAATTATCCCCGGAGTTTCCCTATCCACAGATATTATAACCGGATTTTGCGGTGAAACCGACGAACAACACAAAGACACCGTTTCTTTGATGAAGGAAGTTCGTTACGATCTTGCCTACATGTTTGCTTACTCAGAGCGTGAGCGCACATTTGCCCACAGAAAGTTTGAGGATGATGTACCCGAAAAAGTTAAAAAAGCTCGTTTAACAGAGATCATCAACCAACAAATGGATATTCAGGCTGATATCAATCGTGAAGAAATCGGCAAACGCCACCTGGTATTGGTTGAGGGAACATCTAAGCGTTCTGACGACCAATTAGCTGGCAGAACAGATACCAATAAAATGGTAATTTTTGATCGTCAGGATTATCAAAAAGGGCAATATGTGGAAGTACTCATCAAAGATGCCAACTCAGCAACCTTATTCGCTGAACCCATCAGAGTGAGCTCTATCGCCCAATTTCACGAAGAACCAGTAACCGCGTAATTCATAAGTCTGTTTATCATGGATATGGTGGATATCAAAGAGGTGCAAAAAAAATACGGTATGGTGGGTGAGTCCACCGCGATGCAACAAGTAGTTGGAAAAGTAATCCAGGTTGCTCCTACTGATATCACTGTTTTGCTACAGGGAGAAAGCGGCGTTGGTAAAGATGTTGCCGCCCGGGCTATTCACGGCTTAAGCAGACGAACCGAAGGCAACTTAGTTATCGTTAATTGCGGTGCCATCCCCGAAGGAATTATAGAAAGCGAACTTTTCGGACATGAGAAAGGTGCTTTTACCGGTGCAGAACACGCTCGCGAAGGATATTTTGAAAAAGCCAATGGCGGCACCATCTTTTTGGATGAAATTGGGGATACTCCAAAAAACGTGCAGGTAAAATTACTCCGTGTTCTGGAAAATGGAGAATTCATGCGCGTGGGTTCCAGCCAGGTTCGCACTACCGATGTACGTGTGGTGGCAGCAACCAATAAAGATCTTTGGGAATTGGTAAAAGAAGGCGAATTCAGAGAAGACCTCTATTATCGTCTGGATACCGTGACCATCAAATTGCCGCCCTTGCGCGAAAGACAGGAAGATATTCTTCTGATTTTCCGAAAATTTGTTTCTGATTTTGCCCGGGAATACGATTCTGTTTTCAGAGGTTTTTCTGATGAAGCCAGGGAACTACTTACTTCCTACCGATGGCCGGGAAATATTCGAGAACTTCGTAATGTAGCCGAGCAATTGGTGGTTCTGGAAAAATCGCAGTTTATCACGCCGGAAGTTTTACAGAAATACCTAAAAGGGCGCCAAAGCAAAGGTATGCCCGATAATTTACCTGCTGTTTATTCCGAGCAAGAGCAAAATCATCACGAAAAAAACACCAATGAATTGGTTTATCGTGCATTGATTGATATGCGCGCCGAAATCAGCGACTTAAAAAATATGCTCGCCCGCTTCATCTATTCCACTATGAATCGTGGTACACTTCCAAAAATGCTCGGCGATGGCTCAGGCACCTATGATGTGCACAACTCTCAGGATGTAAGTCCGGCTCCCGGCGATCATTACGAGGTACCGCTTGGCGTGCAACATCCGGCAAGTAATAACGATATTGACGACGACGAAGAGGCGTTTCGCCAATTTTTTACCGGTGATGACTTGCCTTCTCTTGAAGAAACCGAAAAGTTTTTAATTCAACGGGCGCTTGAGAAATATCGCGGAAATCGCAGAAAAGCCTCTGAAGTTTTGGGAATGAGTGAACGTACTTTATATCGTAAACTTGATCAATATGACCTGGTCTAAAAGATTTTTTAGTCTCCTGTTCGCTGTGTTCGCTTTAAGCGGATGTTTCCGATATAGTTTCACCGGTGTTGCTATTCCATCAGATGTTCAAACCATTTACATACCGTTTTTTGATGACCGTTCTTCTTCGGGGATTGGCGACCTCACAGAGCAACTAAATGATGCTTTAATTGAGCGCTTTGTGAATCAAAGCCGTCTTCGTATCACTGGCAATAGCAACGATGCCGATGCCATACTGGAAGGCACTATTCTGAATTACCAAAACCGGCCATTTTCCGTTGGCGGACAACAAACTGCCGAGTTAAATCGAATTACTATCACCGTTCAGGCTAGCTTTAAATACGCTCGAGAAACAAATCCGGAATGGAATAAAAACTTTACGGGTACTTTTGAATTCGATCCTTCAGAAGATCCCGTTTCAGGCGAAGAAAATGCTGCCTTTGAGGCTTTGCTCCAAATTGCTAACAATATGTTCAACGATGCTCTGGGCAGTTGGTAAGCTATATTTCATTTGAATAAATTCGGCTTGAATACCTATCTTGACCGAATATGGAGCAACAAATTGAATTAAATCTTCCTTTCGAATTACCTGAGTCTTTGCGGTCTTATGCAACGCAGTATCAGGCTGATCCGGAAAAAGCCATCCGTAATCTCACCTCCTATCTCAAAAAAAGAGGTATGGATGCCATAGGATACTTTCTTCTGAGTTGGTTGCACCATTTACAAGGCAACAAAGAACAAGCCATTGATGTTGCTCTCAAAGCCCGAAGTTTTGCGCCCGGCAGCCCACTTCTTGAATACATCCACTATTTCCTGGTACATCCCCAGCAATGGGAGGCATTTATTCCCAATCAGGGCGAAACTCCGGTTGTTCCTAAAAAATCCATCGTTCGTAATCCTATCCTCGATCTCGATAAGTTAATCCAAAAACTTACCAAAGCTGAAAATCGCAAGATTCAGATTCAGGATTCTGGGGATGACGAAGATATGTCGGCGTATTCTGAGAATACCGACGATATTGCAACCGAGACTATAGCCAAAATTTACGAGCAACAGGGTAAACTGAAAGAAGCCGTCGGGATTTATCAAAGACTAAAAACAATTAAGCCGGGACAGAAGAAACATTACAAACAAGAAATCAAGCGGCTTAAGGAAATCATTGCAAAACAAGAGAGTACCTAAGTAGTCTTTAAAAGCACCCCGGCTAAGTCCTAACAACGCATTTCTCCCTAATTTTAAGTATTTTGAAATTGTACTAAATGGAGAAAGTATATGCTCCGCTATATCTCATTATTATTTTTTGCAGGCTTATTGCTTTCTGCCTGTGCCTCTACCGAACCTGTTTCTGTTTTTCCCGACATTGACCATCAGGCTTCTCTACCTGTTTTCGCCTCTGAGTATCCCGAGAAATCCCTCGCTCTGAGGGTAACATTCCACATTCAGGAAGATGGTTCTGTTGAAACTGTAGTCATCCACAATTCCAGCGGCGATGAAGAATGGGATAAAGCTGCAAAGGACTCTTTGAAATTATGGACTTTCCATCCAGAAACCATAAGCGAAGCTATCTGGGTTAGGAGAGTTTTGGAAATTCAGATTGAAGAAGTAGTTCAGGTACATCTGGCCTATTTAAAATTCTCAGACTCTGAGCGAGCTTTAGAAGTGTATCAACTACTTAAAAGTGGAGCCTCTTTTGCCGATTTTTCTGATATAGATGTAGAGGAAGAAGCAGAGATTATGTATTTCAGTCCACGTTTCTCCCTGCTGACCGAATGGCCTATGCACATACGTCCGCATCTTGAAAAACTAAGAGTTTCCAAATTCACAAAACCTCTTCCAATTGAGGATTCATACTACATTTTCAAGCGAATCCCCCGAAATTTGAGTCATTCTTTGTAATTCTGATTTTTTATTTAGGAGATATAACAAAATTAACAGCCCTATCATCCAAAACAGGAATGTTCTGGATGGGAACCTGTTCGCCGTGGCGAAACCTGTGCGCCCGCGGCGTAACCTGTGCATTTAGTATTGCATTTTTTTCTAATTCATGCGACAATAAATGCTACTTCAAGAGAAGTTTTGGACAGATATCTTAGAAAACAAAAAAAATCGTAAGGGGGCTATACTTTTGG
>SKIC01000043.1 GCA_007116685.1 Balneolales bacterium | reverse complement strand
GCATTCAAATACTTCCACCCCGAAGATTTAGCCTGGGTTCTTGAATCCGGCGATTACGAAATCCACATAGGCAACTCTTCCCGTGATATCAAACTAGTGGGCGGAGTAAGCTGGTAAGGATTGAGATTTAAAGTTGTGAACTTTGTTTAGAAGACCTGGTCGTCTGCTGTAGTGGATGGTCAGGTCTTTTTTATTTCGAAAAATTGTGATTCGACTCGCCTTATTCGTTATCACAGCGGAATGTGTTTCGAATCTTCGTTTGGCGAATATTCATATTCTATTTACAGCCTAAAGTGCGCCGTGGCGTAACCTGTGGTACGATTTGGATATTTTGCGTCAGGATGACGCGAGATAATCCGCCGGGTGAAGATCACCTCGGCGGGTAGTACATTATTACCTCTACCAACTATCACGAACTTAAAATATCCATTGGTGTAGCAGCTCGTTCCGGAAAAGAACGTAATATCTGCTTATCCATAGTTATAAGCTTGATATCTAAGTCTTGAGCAAGACTAACGAACTCGCAGTCGTAAGATGAACAATCGGATTTATCTGCCATATCATAAACCTGAATTGAATTCACATGAAACTCTCTTTCCTTCATTTGATTTTCAGCCTTTTCAGTTATCTGAATTGCGTCGGATAGACTGATGAGATTCTTCCTCATGTAGAGAATCACAACATTTCTAAATTCACTTTTCCAGAGTACCGGAGCAAGCCACTCGGAATCCCATTCAAATAATTCGTCACAAACTTCCGAATAATCTGAAGGCAGCCAGAAGTGTGCCAGGATATTTGTATCAACAACAATCATTACTGCATTTATTCAGGGCCTGCCTTGATCTATCGCATTCTGAATTTCTTCCATAGATAAACTTCCTTTGGCTTTTTTCCGCATCATTCGGGCTTGGCGAATTACTTCTTCCGGAGAAACACGTTTGGGCTCCACAGATTCTTCCAAACAGGCAATTATCTGACTGTTCATACTGCGATGTTGCGCCTCTGCCTGTTTCTTCAGTTTCTTATAGATGGGCTGGGGAATATTTTTAACGGTAATACTTGGCACAATTCTTAGTTTTGTTTTGGTATAATTATGAAACTAATATACTGAAAGTAATATTGCAACATGGCTACCATCAAGATTTGGCAATACGTTTATTTACACCCTCTCGATGCAGTTATTCTCAGGAAACGAAGTATCTTTTTCGATACTGACTCTAATTTAAAATCGTAATCCAATTCTAGTCTTATCCCGTGCGCCCGTGGCGTACGCTTTATCCCACGCTGGGTGAAGATCACCTCGGCGGGTACTAGTTTCCTAAAGTCGTTCTACAGCAAGTCATGGCAAGGGGGAGGTCACCCTTCGCAAAAGGAAATCACCAATTTGGCGATGTATTCTGTCTGCTGAAAGTTTAAATCGTAATACAAGGGCAACCGAACCAGGCATTTTGTATAGCGCTCAGCATTTGGTAAGCTGATTGCGGGATTTTTTGTTCTGTAAAAAGGCGAATTATGCAAAGCCTGATAATGAAATACGGCTTGCACGCCGTGCTTCGACAAATAATCAATCAAATCATTTCGCTCATCTTCTGAATTTGCAACCAAATAGTAGGTATGTGCATTATTGGTTGAAAATGCGGGTACTTCAGGCAATGCTAATTTTCGGCTGACAGCATCAGATTTCGAAAGTTTTTCATGGTAGGTATTCCACAAACTTATTCGTTTCTCCTGAATGTTTTCGAGTTCATTTAATTGCGCCCAAAGCATCGCAGCCAAAACATCGGATGGGAAAAACGATGAGCCTACATCAACCCAGGTATAGCGGTCAACTTCTCCCCTGAGGAAAGCTGAGCGATTGGTTCCTAATTCATGAACAATCTCAGCCCGGCGGATAAATCTCTCGTCATTAACAGTAAATAAGCCTGCTTCTCCGCAAGTGATATTTTTGGTCTCATGAAAGGAAAGTGCGCCAAAATGTCCAATTCCTCCCAAAGGTCTGCCTTTATAGCTTACCGTAATCGCCTGAGCAGCATCTTCGATGATGATAATATCGTGCTTTTTGGCAGCTTCCATCAAGGGGTCCATATCTACAGCCATACCAGCATAGTGGACTACGATAATTGCTTTAGTTTTCTCATTTATGAGGGAAATAGCATGCTGAACATCTATATTTGGATGGTTCGGCAGACTGTCAGCAAAACGAATTTCTGCTCCACGCAAAACAAAAGCATTTGCCGTGGAAACAAATGTGTAGGAAGGCACAATGACTTCATCACCCGGCCCTATTTCCGAAACAATAGAAGCTAACTCGAGTGCAGATGTGCAAGAGGTAGTCAGCAAATTTCTCTCAAATCCCCATCTCTCTCGAAAATATGTAGTACACTTTTTCGTGAACTCCCCTTTTGCAGCCAACTTACCTGACTGCAATGCTTTAACGATGTAATCATTTTCGTTTCCTGTTAATACAGGTATGTTAAATGGAATTCGCTGAGACACGGATAATTTGATATTCTGACGTTCTTAGATAGCGCAAAAGATACATAAAAAAGCCTGTATGAATAACAGGAAATAAAAAAGGGAAACCCGAAAAATCAGACTTCCCTTTATAGATAGATTTTATACAATATCAACCGGCAGTGGCAGCGGCATCGTATAATTCAGCTACGGCATTCCAGTTAATTACATTGAAGAAGGCATTTACGTAATCACCTCTTCTGTTCTGATAATTCAGGTAATAGGCATGCTCCCACACATCAACACCGAGAATTGGCCGCGATACCCACTGGGTCAAGTCTGATTGACGCTCAGCTTGATGAATCACTAATTTTCCGCTATTGGGCTCATAGCTGAGCATTCCCCACCCACTTCCTTCTACGGCATTAGATGCTGCAATAAAATGTCGTTTGAAGCCATCGTAACTTCCAAAACTTCTATTTATAACATTTCTTAAAGATCTGTCAGAGGGCTCTCCACCACCATTTGGACTCATTGTTTTCCAAAATAAGGCATGTAAAAAGTGTCCACCACCATGAAAGGCAAGTTCGCGAGACCAATGTTTTACTATACTGAAATCATCACTTTCTCTGGCTTCTGCTAATCTTTCGTTGGCTGTGTTTAAGCCATTTACATAAGCCTGATGATGTCTGCTATGATGCAATTCCATTGTTTGCGCATCAATATGAGGTTCCAGGGCATCGTAAGCGTATTTTAAATCGGGCAATACGTATTTGTTTTCAGAGCTGCTGAATGAGTCTGTTAAGATTTTTGAAGCATAGCCCGGAGTCATCAATCCAGTTGCTCCAACCATTGCGGCACCACCAAGGGTGGATTTTATCATGTCTCTGCGGTTCATAGCGTTGGCAAATATTTAGTTAGAAGTTGACTTACGATATACAATATCATTTAATCCTGTTTCATTCCAAATATGGTAATGAAATTCCTAAAGACTAGTGTCAACTCACAGGGATTTGGTATAAATATGGGGATAATCTTTCGACCTAGGGTTTAATCTTTACCGGAGCAACACAAATTTTCAATATATTTCATACCTGCTTCCGAAAATTAAAAAAGGGAAACCATCAGATGGCTTCCCTTTGATATTTTCAATCGCAATGGACTGATTAATGTGTGAGACCATAAATCAATTCATAATCCTCAATCGGCAATACAATCATTGGCTGAGCATTGTGATCCAGGCGCAATTTCAAATACTCCATCATAGGATCCATGGTACCTGATTGCTCATCACTTAATAAAGCACGTAGACGGATTGGTAATGGCAGAATATCAAAAATATCAAAATTACTGATGGACGGTCCCTCAAGTAATTCGAAATCATCCTTTACACTCATTCCTGCTTTTTCCAGTGCCATATTTATGGCAAACATGAGATTCCCGATATCGTCGGCCAAGCCATTTTCTACCGCTTGCTCACCGGTCCAAACACGTCCTTCGGCAACAGCTTTCACCTCATCGAATTCCATCCCACGACCTTCGGCAACTTTTTCGATGAAATCATCATACAAATCCATCATTCGGTCTATCAATCTCTCCCTCTCCTCTTCTGTGAGGTTTCTGCCTGGAAGTAAACCAAAAGCAGGCGCACCCATCAAATCAGCTGAGCCACCACGATAAATGGTATTATAATTCAATCGCAGGCGATCTGATATTCCATCATCATAAAACCACCCGGAAATAACCCCAATACTACCTGTAACGGTGTTCGGAGCTACGATAATTTGATCGGAGTACATAGAAATCCAGTACCCCCCTGAGGCAGCCACATTACCCATAGAAACTACGACAGGTTTCTCATTTTCTTCCATTGCTAAGCGCAATTCCTCCGCTACGAGGTCTGAAGCCAGGGCATCTCCACCCGGTGAATCCGCTCTCAAAACGATGGCCTTTACATGCTTGCTATTTCTGGCTTCCCGGATTTCTCTGGCAAGAACACGAGCTCTGATTCCACCCTCGGTTTGAGTACCACCGATAGCGTATAAAACAGCAATCTGAGGCTTTTGTCCCCAATAATCATCGTTAGGATTTTTGTTTACTAATAATTCGTCTCTGCCAATTCGCTCTTTCTCTTCACCTTCCAGTTTTTCGATGATTTCGTCTAGAGCTGTTATCCGTGCTAGAGTATCAACCAGGCCAATTTCAACCAAATCCATCGGCGACAGAGCATAACCACGATCAATCAAGGCATCATAATCTTCTATGCTGATATTTCTGGAATTAGTGACATCACGGCGGGTAACTTCATAGTAACCGTCAATCAAGTCCTGACGCTGCTCGGCATCTTCCGGAGAACCTTCTGATCTGGCAAAGGATTCGAATGCAGATTTATGAGTCATTTCTCTGAATTCATCAATTCCAATTCCCAAATGATCGGCTAAATCTTTGAAATAGGTATTCGTACTAGCATAGCCTGTGAGCATCAATCCACCCATAGGATCCATAAAGACGTAATCAGCAACAGAGGCCAGATGCATAGTAGACATACCGCCTCTTTCTACGTAAACAATTACTTTTTTGCCGCTTTCTTTGAATCTTTCCAACTCATCACGGATTTCCCAAATCATAGTAGATGAGATGGCCATACCTGTGGTGTTTATAAATATCCCAGCCACTCGTGGATCATCTTTAGCATCTCTTATACTCTCCAAAGTTCGAGGCAGAGAATTTCGTCTGTCAAAAAACGGTCGCACCTGATACACCATTTGGCCACGCAAATTCAGACTTAGATATTTTTCGTCTTTTTGAGCATAGGTGTCTATTACATTACGGTCGTAAGCACCGAGGCGTAAACTATAGGTGTTATACTGCTGATTCATATCCGTATCAAAATGCGATTGAGCGCTCACACCGGACGTTCCCAAACTGAGTTGAATACCGGCCGTTACACCAACATCGTGAATATAGCGTCCCGTAAACCGAACTCCGGGAAGCGCCTCAACAGCAACGCCACCTGACCAGGTTGCATCAGTAAGTTTTACTCCGGATTGAATGGCATAATCACCAAAAAGTGCAATGAGTGGATTTCCAAAAGGACGAACCGCAACATCAATAACGCCCTCATAATCTTCGCTTTCTACTGAAGCAGATCCAATAAGACCGATAGCTAAGTGTCGGTTTGGCCGAACAATTGTACCGGCAGTAAGGTGGTTTTCAAGGCCAAGTATTTCATTATCTCCACCGTACCAATTGAAAGAAAGACCAAATGCTCCTTGCGGACGAGCGTAGCCTAAGCCGTACATATAAGCATTGTAGGATGTAGCTCCGATGCTATTTCTAAGCGCCGAAAAACCTGCGTTTTGGGCACCAACAAATAAGCCCCAACGGTCAAATGAATCACCCTGATCAGAAAATTGAAAAAGGACATCCAAATCCGTTAAATATCCCAGCATAGCGGGGTTATCATAACCATACAAACCAAATTTCATGGCACCCGGGCTGGTAAGCAAAAAATCTGTTCTTTGGTGAAAAGGATTGTTAGAAAACTGCGCCCAGGCCGATAATGGCACGACGCTTAACAGAAATAAGAGTAAAAGTTTTTTCATAACATAATTGTTTGTTCGGAGTTAGGATCAACAAAAATTGATGTTGACAAGGTATTGATTTCAGAAATAGCGGGCTACTGCAAATGAAGCCACCCATTTTTGTTCTGATAGATTTCGGGAAAGGCCGATTCTGGCTATACCAAAAAGACGATTCACAGATAATCCGGCTTCGTGCCATACGGCACCTTCAGGTATTGGTTGCAAAAAATCATCTTCTGAATGAACAAAGCCGGAAGCACCATGTACGATCAAACCAATACCTTTATCTGCTAAATAATTGATGCCCAATAATTCAAAAGGCAGAGTCTGGAAGTTATGTTCCCAATAAAAAACGCCAAGATGCCTGCCATAATCTGGTCGCCCAAAGGAGGTGGCAAAACTTCCAAATGGTGCATAGCCGAAATAACTATTATCCAACATGGCAGAACGCTGAACGGGAGTTTCCGGCGTGGAAGTAACTATTCGAAATCGTAAATCCAGAGTATTGGGGAATAATCTTCGGGATACAAAAGTAGGAATTCGCCAATCTGCTCTTAGTTCGGCTCTGATATATTCCATTTCACCACCCAGGAGTTCGGGATTTGCAATTTCTACATCGAATGAAACCGCATTATTATGAGAAAATCCCAAGCCTGATGGTGGATTCCCGTAACGCAAACCCAATCGCAGATTATTGAGACGCCCATCTTCTATATCGGGATTATCCGGTTGTGTAATATCGCCGATTAAACTGTAATTGGTTACTCTATCAAGCGAAGTATGCTCCTGAATCGAAAAGGCAATTTGTGGCTGAATCCGAAAAAACCTAGGACCAATCCATGACAAAAGAGCCGAGCTGTTATTGAAATAATCAAAATAGTCTTCGGCGCCCAGCAGCATTCCCAAACTATTGAGCGTAGCGCCATATAGTGGAGACTCAGCAACAACATCAGAGCGTTGTGCAAATCGCAATTCCAGATTACTGCGCCGAATTTGATATCCTAAGCGTACATCAAAAAATGGCTTATTCTGTCCGAAAGAATATAGCGTGAGTAATTCCAGATTCGTGTTTTGTATTTCCTCATATCGAATATCAATTCCGGCTGTGAAAGCATCTACCCTGTTGTAGTAAACTTGTGGCCTGAAATACTCAGAACCCGGATAGGAAAATGAAGATGAATTATTATCCAACCGAGCTGCTCTGGCCAAGGGTCCGGAGGGTTGGAAAACACGATCCAGAGTTTGGGTACTATCTACATTTTGATACGCAATAGTTTCTCTTTCTGTAAGTGGAATAGCTCTCTGATTTGCGGTAATCTCAGTAGCTCTCAAGCGTTCCCGGTCGAAATATAATCTGCGGTTTGATGCTAATAAACTATCCGGAATTTCGGGTTCAAGATTGTAATCTGTGATGCGAGTTAGTTGCTGAAATACAAACGGAGGAAAACGTAATCCGGGCAACCCGATTTCTATCATTCCTTCTAAACGTGCATCTACAGGTAGCCAAAAATCGGTGCCAAAATTATTGAACTGTTGCCTGTAATCTACATCAAAACGGGAAATTGGCGGTGGAAATCGCACGGTTTCGTTTGGGCGGAGTTCTGCTTCAATCATAGCAAAATACTCATCTAAAATGGCAATTCGTCCTTCGAATAAGGGTTGTAGCGGACGTCTCGGATGCAAACTAATATCAAAAACCAACTTCCCATCCAGGTTTCTCTGTCCTTCGTAACGAAACTCGTAATATCGAAAGGCTTGCGGATGAGTTGGACCGATTAAGCGATAGCCGGAAATCGTAATTTCGTCATCGTAAAAATTGGGTAAGTTGGTAGCACCGGCAAAATTTTGATCAAAAGACAAGTTCGCAGTTTGGCTTTGCGCAAGAATAATCTCCCGATAGCCAATGTCTTTTTGCCAGAAGAGTTTAGTCTCTGTTTCGCTTATTGATGCAATTTCATCTTCATTCGATAAAACCTGACGAGTATAGGCATTGGCACTGAAGGACTCCAACTGTTTGCGCCATCGCTGTTTCTCTTCAATCACACGCTGCATGATGCGTACTGCAGGGTCCTCGCCCGTAAACACAATTTCCTCTGTCTGAATCACAGATGGGCTCAGTTTCACATCCAATTCAATAGATTCTAATTCACCAATAGAAATTCGCTCGGTTTCATAACCTATATACCGAATATGCAGAACTATTGGGGCATAAGGGATACTTAGCTCAAATCTCCCCTCTTTGTTGGTGACAGTACCCTGAAAAGTGGATTCAAAAAAGACACCGGCGGCTTCCAGAATTTCTCCGCTGTCTTTATCAGTAACAGTACCTGATACAACCTGCGCAAGTGATTGCACAGGAGCAGTTAGGAGAAATAGAGCAAATAAAAAAGGGGTTATTTTTGAAATCATAACTTTGAAATCAAAAACAACCCCTTAACATTCCTTTCATGACCATTTATGGTCGGATATACCAATATCGGCTATCATCTACCGGTAATGTTTCCGGAATTAATGGATTTGGAATTCGGATAGCGCGTCTGCTATTTAAGTTTGACCTTTCAAGGAATTCTCCCATTTCAGCATTAAACAACTCATCAAATGAACCATCATTAATAGCGTTGTTTAAACCGGCTTCCAGTCTATCAGCCAAATCACGTCCCTCAGCATCACGTCTGGTAAAGAAGTACATAGCTGTCGGGTAATGAATATAAAAACCGTCTGCTACGGAAAAGCCTTCTCTCATATCGATTTCATCCCAAATTTCAAATGCTGCTCTCGGGAAACCGTCAACTTGTCTGCTTTTAAGAATGTCAAACAATTCAAAATAACCGTCAGTAGGCAAAACATTCAAACCACTGGCAGAAAGAATTTGGGTATCGGGCCAGTTTCTTCCCTGCCCAAAAGTGAAGGCTTTTAAATCCTCTAAATCTCGAACATTATTCCATCGGCCGGCATCGTCTTCATTAATCATCATCAGACGAACACCAATGAGTCCCTTTACAAGGGGAACACGAACGGGAATAAAAACTCGTTCGCGGTTTCTGTCTGTCATGGTAGGAATTACATCCATATTTCCACCCATTCTCATCAAGCGAAGTGCTTCCACTTGTTCGGTTGCTTCTGCAGATGGAACTAACTCGAATGGACCGTGACTATCTACTGTTTTTTCCAATGCAAGTCTAAGTAAATCGAGGTAGTAATCTGTTTCGTGTCCTAATTCTCCATCAGGGGGTAGATAATGCACTCTCAATGTAGATTGTGCCATTACACTACTAATGCTGATTAGAGAAATTAAAGTAAATAAGGCGAGCGTAACTATCCCGTAATTTTTTCTCGTTTTCATGATACCCATTTTTTTTATATGTGCTGCAATGTGTTAACAATTTAGTAAAATAAACTAAAATTCAAACCAGTGGCATAAGAAAAAAGCAAGGGCCTTGCTATCCACATAGGCCCCCGCGTTCAACACAAATGTTACGTCATCTTCCAACACAAACAGTGCTAATCTAATCCACTAATTTGTTGATAAGCTTCGAACCATTTCATTTGGTTCGATAGTATGATAAGATGTTTTATTTGCCGATGTAATGAGGGACGTCAGAAATAAGCATGACTTTTGTCATGTTTTTGGGCAAAATCATTTATTACATTTGGGAAGTGGATGGCGATGGGACCATTTAAGACCTGCAAGCACGATGAGTGATTTGTCAGGTCTTTTTTTTGTCTGATACTCATGTATTCCATTAGGAGATATTCATTCTAATTCGCCAATTCATAGGATAATGATTATTCAGTCTGTTTCCAGCAGATTTCCCGAATCCAAGAGCGGAACCTTCATAAGCAATCAGGTGAAATCCTTTTTGCAGCTCAGAGGCAAAAATTGATTCTCGTTTTAAATATTTGAGTGCTTCATTTTTGGGTAAATCTATTTCAGGAAAAAATGAAGCATTCCGAACCGGACTCATTGCCAGACCGTGCATAGGCTTATACTCTCTACCTTTGGGCATGGCTACTTCAGTACCTGCTGCAATCAATTTCAAAACTGAGCCTAAATAAGCAATATCAGGATGCGACCAATGTCGGATTATTTTACCATTGGTAAATAATTGTCGATTTGAATCAGCCAGCCAGTCTGAAATATCTGCCCGCTCTGATTTTGTAGCAGCTCTCCAGGAAAAATTTCTATTACGGATGATATCCTCAGATTCTGCACTGTTTCTCTCTCCTGTTTTTTTCAATACGCAAAACGAAAACCCTTCGCCTTCAATCAAGCCCGGCAGACATCGGTAAAGAGGGATATCATCTGATTCTATCACTCCAAGCGCACTAAAATCAAAGGAAACTACTTCGGCGTCAAACTGAGATAAAGCTCGTTTAATCACATCTTCGTTTTCCTGCGTATTGTAGGTACACGTGCTATAGATGAGGTGCCCGCCCACTTTTAGCGAAGGCCAAATATTCTCCAAAATCCTCTCTTGCCGAGCCGAGCAAAACGAAACCTGCTCTTCCGACCATTCCGAAATCGCATCAGAATCCCGGCGAAATAACCCCTCACCAGAACAGGGAGCATCAACAAAAATGAAATCAAAAAACTC
>SKIC01000143.1 GCA_007116685.1 Balneolales bacterium | reverse complement strand
TTGCGTTTGCTGTTACTAAAGATGAAGTAAAATTTATTCGTCAAGATATTGAGAATGAATTCTTGCTCGAATCAAGAGTAAAAGAATTTCGTGAATTACTTACTTCAAGATCTGTTGCCAGAGGTTCTCAGAGAGTTCTATTTGCAGAAAAATCATTTGAACTATACAGGCTCTTAATCGAACAATTCACGCAAATTCTGGATGGGAAAAAGCATGTTATTATTATTCCTGATGATGTACTTCATTTAATGCCCTTTGAGGCTTTAGTAAGTTCTTTTGATGCTCAGGCAAGTATGCAAGATCAACCTTTCATCATAAGAGATTATACTTTTCGATATCACTATAATAGCTCTCTGTTTTTGCAAAAAGACCGCAGTAGATTAAGAGATGTGGAAAGCTGGAGAATGAAAGCAATGGCGCCTGTCTTTGATTTTTCTGAATCTGTTATTTCAGAAGTAGTCGAAGAAAGCGTGAGAGATTTAGCTGCAAATCCACTACCATACACCGAAAGAGAGGTTATAAATATTGGCAATATGCTTCAGCAAAATGGGCATGATGTAACTTTGGCAATCAGAAGTGATGCTGCTAAGCCTGCTGCAAGTGCACTTAAAGATTATGATATTCTCCATTTTGCTACTCACGGCTTTTTTAATCCTGAAGAACCATCATTTTCGGGATTATTGTTTGCGGATGCTTCAGATGGTGGACATTCCATGTTATACGCCAATGAAATATATTCCATGAATATTCCTGCCTCTTTGGTAGTTTTGAGTGGATGTGACAGTGGGTTTGGGCGCGTAAGCACAGGAGAAGGAGTGATTTCTTTAAATCGTGCTTTTATGTATGCCGGTGCCCGCCAGCTGTTGTATTCCTTATGGCAAATCGGAGATCAACAAACCGAAATATTCATGGGCTTTTTCTATGAGCATTTATTAAACGGACAAACAGAATACGAAGCATTACAATACGCCAAAACTCAAATGCTACAAAGTCCGGTATCATCCTTACCTTTGTATTGGAGTGCTTTTTTGTTGATGGGCTCTTAAATCAAACCATTTTTTATGTTTACTGAAAACGAACTTTCCTTTCTCGAAGAATTATTAGTTACACCTAGTCCTGTAGGATTTGAATCTGATGGGCAAAAAATCTGGCTTGATTATGTTAAGCCATTCGCTGACGAAGCCAAATCAGATGCCTATGGTTCTGCATACGTTATGTTGCTCACCAATCCCGAGGCGCCAACTGTAATGCTTGCAGCCCACTGCGATGAAATCGGGATGATGGTTCAACATATTGATGAAAAAGGCTTCGTTTATGTAACCCGATTAGGAGGGAGTGATCCTTCCATAGCCAGAGCCAAGAAGATTAATATCCATTCCAGAAAAGGCCGAGTAACCGGAATTATTGGAAATACCGCCATTCACTTACAGGATAAAAACAGCTCAAAAGCGCCAACCTGGAAAGATTTGTATGTTGATATTGGTGTAAGCAATAAAGAAGAAGCTTTGGAATTGGTACAGATTGGCGACCCAATCACATTTGCGGATGAATTTGAGTTTATTAACGACGAGTTGATTTCCGGACGTGCTTTGGATAATCGAATTGGCGGTTTTATGATTGCGCTTGCCTTTAAAAAACTGGCCGAACAAAAGCAGAACCTGAAAGTAAATGTTGTTGCTCTGAATGCCGTACAGGAAGAAATTGGCGGTTTTGGAGCGCGAATGATGACCTATCGAATCAAACCGGATTTAGCTTTGGTAACCGATGTTACTCATGCTACTGATACACCGGGAATCAATCACAAAGAGCACGGCTTGGTAAAACTTGGCAAAGGACCAAGTATCACCCACGGAGCCGCTTCACATCCGCTTGTCGTTTCCAAAATTGAACAAGTTGCTGAAGCACAGGAAATCCCCATTCAACACGAAGCCGCATCAATCCGAACGGGGACAGACACCGATAGTATTTTCTGGATTCGTTCCGGAGTGCCTTCCGGCTTAATTTCACTTCCTCTCAGATATATGCACTCACCGGTAGAAGTAGCTTCTCTAGAAGATGTTCAGAAACTCACCACCTTAATGAGCGAAACTGTTCTTGCTTTATCCGGTGAAGAAAATTTCAATGTGTTGGGATAGTCTGACCTCACTAAGATGAGGGCCGCGTTTACAGAATAAATGCCACTAGAAAACCCGCCGAGGCGATCCTCACCCGGCGGAACTATCCGGTGGCATCCTGACACCAAGAGGCAAAGCTACTCTTTGAGAAAACTAACTCTAAACCGGTAAGTGCATCGTAAAACTACTTCCCTTACCAATACTGCTTTGTACCGTTAGCTTGCCATCGTGCGCTTCCATAATTTTTCGGCTGATGTACAATCCCAAACCGGTTCCGCTTTTGCGTTCTGATTTTTCACCCACTTGTACAAATGCTTCAAAAAGCCCATTTAAATCTTCCTCTTTGATTCCATTTCCATTATCAGTCACATGGATTTTGATATCGGAAGTACTGGCTTCAACTTTGATTTCAATAATGCCATTTTCTGAATCGGTATACTTCAAGGCATTGGATAAGAGATTCAATAATACTTGTTGAAGCCGGTCTCTGTCACCAAAAACTATTGGCAGGTTATCTGGAAGTTTTAGAGATATTTTTATTCCACCTTTTTTGGCTTGTTCGTCTATCGATGCAATATTGTCTGAGATTAGTGGTGCCAAATCGAATTCTTCTTTATTCAATTCCAGCTTTCCTGAATGGGCTTTTTGGGAGTCTAGAAGTTGATTAATTAGCCTGCTTAGTCGTTCGGATTCTTTGAGCATCACAGATAAAAACCGCTGTCGGTTTTCAGGCGCAATATCGGAACTGTCGTGCATAATTTCTGTTAATGCGCGTATAGAAGTGAGCGGTGTTTTTAGCTCATGAGATACAGTGGCTATGAACTCGTCTTTCATTTCATCGAGCTCTTTTAGGCGCTTATTGGCTTCTTTTAATTGAGCTGATGCTTCTTCCAATCGTTTCGATTTTTCCTCTAACTTCCGGCTGTACTCTAAAACTTGGCGTGTTTCATCCAGTATTTCTCTAACATCTTCGGTGCGTAAAGGGCGTTCCTGGAGTTCCGTACGTAAAATCAGGCTCGCTGATGCAGAGCCAATGATACCGGTCAATTGTGCTTCGGTTCGTTGTA
Source organism: Balneolales bacterium (assembly GCA_007116685.1). Lineage (GTDB taxonomy): Bacteria > Bacteroidota > Rhodothermia > Balneolales > Natronogracilivirgulaceae > SKIC01. The sequence goes on along the minus strand of SKIC01000143.1, from coordinate 7,461 downwards.
TTAATTGTGGAGGCGCTGCAGTTTCTTCGTTGAATGTCATTTTTACTTCTTTGAAGAAATCGTTGATAACTCGTTTCCCTTTGTAATTACCTAAAAACCTTTGGAGTATGGATTGCAATTTTCCGACGGTCACCGAGCCTTCCGAAAATATGGGACGTGCGCTATCGCTTGATTTTCCATCCACAAACAAAGCGGCCTGTTTTATTTCTTCGGCTGATTGTTTGCTGTAGATTGATATCAGTAAGAATAGAACAATATTGATCAATAAACTCCAGAATACGGCCTGTGCAACAGGTGAAAATCCGGTGATTCCGAATAATTGATCAGGTTTTAAAAACTCTAATCCCCAAGGACCATACAAAACCAAATTCGTTAATGATTCACTAATTCCAGCCAAAGAGGGAATCACAAGTGTGTAGGCCCAAATAAGAATTCCGCTGAGAATTCCCACTGTCGCACCCGCTTTTGTTGCGCCACGCCAGTACAATCCTATAAAAAATGCAGGAGTGAACTGAGCAATTGCTGCAAAGGAAACCAGGCCAATGGAAACTAAGGTGTAATCTTCCCCAATGAATCTGAAATACAAATAGGCGCCCAAAAGAATCATCATGATGCTTACTCGCCTGATAAAGAGAATAAACCGGGCTGGTGTTTGGTTTTCGAAAAGGTTCAGGTTTCTTGAGCGCAAAATAACGGGCATCACAAGGTCATTACTAACCATAGTGCTTAAGGCGATTGTCGCCACGATTACCATACTTGTTGCAGCCGATAATCCGCCAATAAACACAAAAAGAGCAAGGAGGGTATTTCCCTCTGCAAGCGGAATCGTAAGGACAAAAGTATCGGCATCCATGGATGAAACGGAAGGATGCAACAAGCCAGCCAGAGCAATAGGGAGTACAAACAGGTTAATAAGTAAAAGATAGAGCGGGAACATCCATGCGGCTTTACGAACGTGTTCAACGCGAACATTTTCAACTACAGCTGTTTGAAACTGTCGAGGTAGAAGCAAAATTGCCGGCATGGACAAAAGCGTGAGCCAAATCCAGTCGTTACGTAAAACGTCTGAACCGCCCAAATTCAGCAAGTTACTGGTCTCGGTAGAAGCGTAGGCTGCCTGGAAAAGTGCAACCGGAGAATCATAAACGAAAAAAACCACGAACAAACCAACCGCAAAAAACGCAAATAATTTCACCAAAGATTCTACAGCGATAGCTGCCACCAAGCCTTCGTGTTTTTCGGAGGTATCAAGATGGCGTGTTCCAAATAAAATGGTGAAAGCCCCCATCAAAACAGCAACATAAAAAGCAGTATCTGTGAAAAAAGGAGTGTCGGACAGAAGGGTTGTGGCTCCACCGGAAGCTTGCAGAACCTGGTAACTTATCGAAACGGCTTTTAATTGCAGAGAGATGTATGGGATAATTCCAAGCACAGCTATCACCGAAACGATGCCCGCCAGTGAAGTGCTTTTTCCGTAACGTGAGCTGATGAAATCAGCAATGGAAGTTATCCGCTGATGTTTTGCGATGTATATCATTTTTCGCAGAACTATCCACCATAAAGCAGCCATCAACGTAGGACCAATATAAATAGGCAGAAATCCGAGTCCTGTTTCGGAGGCGCGTCCTACAGATCCGTAAAAAGTCCATGCGGTACAATAAACGGCCAAAGACAAGGCATAGACATAGGGATTGTCAATCAGGGATTTTCCTTGTTCGGCTCTTTTGTCGGCAAAGTAGGCTACGGCAAAAAGCAAAAGCAGATATCCGAAAGCCATAAATAGTATTAGTATTGACGAAGTCATGAGCCACTATCCACCTTACGTGATAAAACTCCAAGAAAGATGATGATCAGCAGCCAGACTGAAAACACAAACAGGAAGGAGAGCGGGATACCACCGACAATAGAAGCATTGTCGAAAATTTTACTAATGGGTGAAAAAAGCAGTACAAAGCCCAGGAAAAACACAAGGAGGTAACTCAACGTATGTTTTTCTGTCTTACGCATTTTGATTCTTCGAGAATAGGTTTTCAATGGCTTTTCGCATGCGTTCTCTTTTAACGCTCTTTTTGTGGATGGTGGGATCGGCAGCTCTTTGTTCACAATTTGCTATCGGGCAAGACTCACAGTGATTATGGCTCTCAAAATTTGATAAACTGTAATCCGAAATAAATGCCAGTTTCTTTCGTGTGCTTAGTTCATCTTTGATGCCCAACAGAATGCGATCCTCAATTCCATTTTTAACGGAGCTACGCTCACTGAATCTCCACACCACATAAGACTCATCCGAATGCAGAGGCGAAGTTCTGAAAACCCCATTGCTATCCGTGTCTGAAATAACTCCGGTCAATCTCCGGCAGTGATGTGCGTTAGGGATATTTTCCGAGAAAGGCAGTGATTCTCCAAAATGTAGTTCTTCCCGGAGTGAAATTTCTGAGCGCTCTCTCGGTACTTCATAATGCTGATAAAACATGTTTTGAACACCGTATTTGCTATGGAGAATGCGCATCAAAAATGGAACACTAGCTTTTATCGGCATGGGGATGCTGTTCAGTAATTTCTCAAGAGTTGGGAAATTACATTTTGTCATCTCAGCGAAAGGTTGAAAATGGTTTTCGTCTGTGTATGCTTTTGCGATAAGGTTCATAGCAAAAAGAAATGAGCGCTCTCTGTTCCGAATCTGATCAAAAGTAGCCTGATCGCTGAATTCACCTGACGCCATACGTTCTTGCAGCCCCAGATATTCATATCCTGCAATTTGGCACAAAGTAAATAGCATTTCGGTTGCGCTAAGTTTGTTGTTCAGATACAAACGAGGTTTGGCGCCTGCAAAATAGATGTAGGGGAGTTCAGAAAGTTCGGTATCCTTATCTAATTGCTGTTTATGAATCTGATATCTGTGTTCTGAACTGAGCCAGGATTCTAAGGTGGAAATCGTTAGATCGGCAGTTATCCCTTTTAGAAAATCTGTGGCTTTTTGGTCAATATCAGGGAAACTGAGATAATGTAATTCCTTGTAAGACCGAATAGCGGCTTCGATGAATTCATCAATTTCCACTCCGTATTTTTGAGTGACCTTCATCACCGAATCCGTAAATGTGGCAAATTTCTCTGGAGAACCGGTCATCAGATTTATCAAATCCGATCGTGTAAACCCAAAAATTTCGAAAGGTATTTCCTGCATCACACTTGAGTTAAGCAGGGCAGATAGGGGCGCTAGTTTTCCTGACAGTTTCAGGGAAATCAGTTCGTCATAACTAACGTTAAGTGCTTCGGCCAATTCCAGGATTTTGCCCGGAGATGGATATTTTCTGCCTCGTTCAATGTCGTTGAGATAGGATTGAGAGAGTCCGCTTTTCTTAGAAAGTTCTGCAAGCGAATATTCCCCTTGTTGGCGTAACCAACTCACCTTTAAGCTCAATACGAGGTGCAAATATTCTTTACTAATACCCATCAATAGCGATTATAGTGGAAATAATTCTAAAAGCGAAAGATAGACAGGATTTACTGTTCTGCAAATCAAAGTTCAGGCTTATGTACGAAAAGTAACCGGGCTTTTGTTGAAATGATGCCTTCATTTTGTATATTGAATGCACATATATCGCACATGTAAAAAATGCAGTTACATCGCCCTCACGAATATCAGCCCGAACACGACGTACATCGTATCACCCTATACAATACGGTAGCGAAAGAACATCAGCATCGCGACCTGAAAAAACGATTGTATCTGCACATGGATATGAATTGCTTTTATGCGCAGGTGGAGCAGCGGGCGTACAATTTATATGGCTTGCCCTTAGCCATGGGAGGCTGGCGTAAACCGGATGGTACCCCACGTGGAATTGTTGCCACGGCCAGTTATGAAGCACGTGCGCTCGGTATAGAAACAGCCATGAGCGCTTACGAAGCCTGGCAAATTTGCCCATATCTGATTTTCATGCAAATTGATTACGCCCGCTATCAAGGTATCAGCCGGGAATTGTACAGCATCTTAGACCGATTCAGTCCCGATGTGGAAAAATATTCTATGGACGAATATTTCATGGATGTTAGTTTTTTGCTGAAGAAATCTCGCAAAGAGATTGCCGAATACGGTCAGCGATTGAAGAATGCCATTTATGAAAAACTGGGTTTGGTTTGCTCAGTTGGGATAGCCACAAGTAAAACCTACGCAAAACTAGCCTCCGGCAGGCGTAAACCCAATGGCTTACTCCTTGTGATGAATGCCGATGACGCCGCTGAGCACTTATTCCCGCTTTCTCTGAAAAAAGTATGGGGAATAGGCTCCCGCCGGTTTGCCAAACTAAACAGTCGCGGATTATCTACTATTGCGGATGCTTTTCGCTCCGGTCCGGGAGTGTTTCAGAAACTATTTGGCGAAATGCAGGGCAAACTTTTCTATGAAATTGTTACCGGTCGTGATAGAGCAAAAGTTTTAGATAACAAAAATCATGTTCCGGATGAGGTAAGTTATATGCACACCTTTTCAGACTGGACTACTGATGCTGATCAGGTGAAAGGAGAGATTGTACGTGGTATTCGCAATGTGTGTTATCGTTTGCGAGGATATGGGCGCAGAGCACGTAAATGGGTTTTCAATCTGCGTTATCAGGATGTGAACTGGCAGGGCGATTCGGTGGTCTTTTCTACTCCCGGCTATACCAATTTGGATGATTATGTGATGCATGCTTGTCTGCCAATTGCCATGAATATGGTGGAGGCAGCATTAGGTGCAGGCGAGCGTTTGCGGGGCGTTGGCTTACATACCGTAGAAATGATACACAGCAATCAAGTGGAGTTATTTTTTCAGGAAAAAGAGAATCTTTTAAATCTGCATCGTGCTACTGATTTAATCAACAATGTATATGGACAAAATACGGTAGAGCGTGCGGCATCGCGATTTGGAGTTCCGGGTAAAACGCATTTTGTAGAACGAAGTTGAAATCAAAAAATAACCCAGAGCAGCATCAGGATAATCATCACAACCACAACAATGGAAGTGGCAGAACTTTGCTCCGGGAATTCATATTCACAAATAGGGCAGACTTCTTCGTTGGCGTTTACATCCATAGCGCAACCAGGACATTCTTTGGTTTTAGCCATCTAATTCCATTTTTTCTGAGATAGTAAGCAAAATGCGGAATTTCTTTTCTTGGATAAGGTCAGAGAGTTTGCTTTTCAAAAAGCTTTCATTATCAAGTTGCTCAAGGAGTGAGGTCGCTTTATCGTAATCCGTTAAGAGTAATGCTTCTTCGAATTCAATCTGCCATTCTTCCGTCTCTTTTCTTATGGCAGCCACAATTCCATCAACATTCTCAGATTCTTGTTTGTCCTCGGTGGATGCATAACTATAACGCCATACTAAATCCAGATGATCCTGCATGGCAGAGAGTATGTCTTGCTCATAAACCGGTTTTCTGAAAAACTCATTGAATCCAATTTGTATCATGCGTTCTTTGGTGCCGTCCAGTCCACCTGCCGTAACTGCAAAGATTACCGGTTTATTTCCATTTTCTAAACTTCTGATAGCTAATAAGGCTTCTTTTCCGTCCATTAATGGCATAATGATGTCCATGATAATTAAATCCGGCATCTGCTTTTTACAATATTCAACAGCTTCTAAACCATTTTCTGCCGTTGAGATTCGTGCTTCGGGTAGGAAGGATAACATTTCCACAATGAGGCTACGATTGGCTTCAATATCATCTACAACCAGAATGTCTAAAACCTCTCTGTTTTTAATTCCGATTATACCAATTTGAGTATTCGTTTTTCTTTTGGGCAACTTAACCTGAACGGTGGAAGTAAAAGGCAATTTCAAGTAGAAGGTAGAGCCCTTTCCAACCTCGCTTACCACACCAAGATCAGCGTTTAGTAGATCTGCAAGGCGGCGGGAGATGGTGAGACCAAGACCTGTACCCTCATTGAAGTTTTCCTGAATTTGGTGAAATGGCTTGAAAATATCATCTATTTGGTCATTGGGAATTCCATTGCCTGAGTCCTGAACAGAGAAATAAAGTTCAGGGTTTTCCTTCCCATTCTCAAACATAGAGAGTTCAAGGTTTATCCAACCCTCGTCCGTGTATTTGATGGCATTATTGATGAGGTTTATCAGAATTTGTCTAATTTTATTCTGGTCGGAAATAATATACTCAGGAACCTCTTCATGGATTTCGAGGGTAAACTTTAATCCTTTTTCAGAAGCCCGATATCCCAGCATGGATTGTAAATCTTCCATCATAAGACGGAGATTAAATTTCTCATTTTGCAATTCGAGTTTACCGGCCTCGATTTTTGATAAATCCAGAACATCATTAATCATGTTTAATAAGTGATTACCACTTTGGTACATGATATTGAGATGGTTTTTGTCAGCGGATTTGATGTAATCCTGTTTCTTGAGAATCTGAGCAAATCCAATAATTGCGTTTAGCGGTGTTCGGAGTTCATGACTCATATTAGCCAAAAATGTAGATTTTGCCCGGTTGGCTTCTTCAGCAATATTTTTCGCCTCAATTAATTTCTCTTCGCTATGAATACGATCTGTAAGGTCCATGGCTATACCATTGAGGCTTCGAACGCTACCGTCTTTGTTGAGCAGAGGAGATACTTTTGTCTCTAAAGTGGTGGCACCGATTTTTCTGTTATACCTGATTTCTGAGCCTTCAAGCGCCATTTGCATTTTCTCACAAATGTGAGGCTCATGATAAACATCGGTATAATGCCTGCCAACAATTTCCTCTTTATCAAGCCCCGTCAGTTTTAATCCATAGCCCATAGCTGTAGTGAAAAATCCATCGCTGTCAATGGAGAATAAAACGATGGGCAAGTTGTCTATGATTAACTTTAATTGCTCGGTTGTTTGCTGTAAATCCTGAAGCGCCTGGCGACGCTCGTTGAGATTCTTGCGGTATTTAACAATGAACAGAAAAAGCGAACCACTAATAAGGAAGTAAGCGAGATAAGCCCAAAAAGAAAGATACCACGGAGGCGAAACGATAAACGAGAATTGCAGGGGATCACTTATTTGTTTGCCTTTAAATTGTGCCCGTAGCTCTATGGTATAAACCCCGGAACTCAGACTTCGAAAAGAAGTACTGTTTCTGGATTGATTCATGATCAATCGATCAGATTCGCCATCAATTACGGTTACAAAGTAGGTAACCATTTCAGAAGGGTAGTTGCGGGAACTATATCGAAGCTCTACATTAGAAACGCTCCCAATTCTTGCATTGGGCTCATTCGGTACAATATTTCCATCTGCAATGATGCGAATAATTTGAGGAGTTTCGGTTTGTTTTTGAGTTACTTTCAGATTTTGGATATAAGCTAATCCATGATGGGTAGCAGCCCATAAACGTTCTTCGTGGTCTTTGATAAATCCTCGATAGGAAATAGAATTATTGGGTATGCCATCAGAAACATCAAAAAACTGCACGTTATTTTCAGCCTTAAGAT
>SKIC01000164.1 GCA_007116685.1 Balneolales bacterium | reverse complement strand
TCTCCCAAACCTGGAAAACCAGATTCAAATTGATTGTTATTTCCCCGAGCAACTTGACCTGGAGTCATGCTAAAAGGTCGAAACTGTTCCTGATCAAATTCAGCTAAAGGTTCATTCAATTCTGAAGACTCAACACTAAAATACAAGTAAAGGTCTTCTTGATCTTCGTTTGTTGTGTTGGTGAATGTTATGGTCATCAAACGATCACCACGACCTGTACTAGTATTGATATTAATACTCGTCAAAGAAATGCTCGTTGACTGAGTAATTCTATCATCTAGGAAGATATCGATATCGATAATATCCTGAGATTGTCGAGCATTAGCATCTTGCATCATAAAGATTGCAAAAATGACTACTCCCAGCGTCTTTAGTTTTTTCATAAATGACTACTTTCCTTTAATATACACATGATAGCACTATACCCTATAGAACTAACATACAAATTTATTGTTCCCTTAAACAACTTTTTGAAAATTCCCCTGAGCTTTAAAACAAATCCTACTACTGATTTGGCGTAAAGCGATAAGGATGTAAAGGTATAGACTCGGCTTTTCTATTTGCCCGACAGCCCCTTCCTCCAACATCATCTTGCATACAAGGTACTGGTGCTTTCCCCAGTCCTCTTGCTTCTATTCTGTCTTCCGAAATACCATTTTGACGATAGAACTCAAGTACAGCTGTTGCTCTTCTTCGGCTAAGCCTCAAATTATATTGGTCACCACCTACGTGATCTGTGTAAGCATCTACACGAACACGATATTCACCCGGTGCGTCAAGTAATTTTTGTACATTTTCCGCCAGTAATCTGGCTGCTTGTGCGTCAATATTGGAACGGTCAAAATCAAAATTAACAGTATTCAATCTTTCTATAAAAAAGATTCTCTCACGTGGATCTTTGCCCATGGCAACGGCTTGCCCATCGGTAAATCCATCCCCCGAAGTGTCTCTATTATTAGGGTCTGTTCCGTAAATAAATAATTCTTGATAATCTGTGAGCCCGTCACCGTCGCTGTCTCTTTGTAAGGGGTTTGTTCTGTACACAAAAATTTCATCGCCATCGCTGATTCCATCCCCATCTGTATCCGGATTTAACGGATCGGTACGATAAACCAAAACCTCATCGCCATCGCTAATTCCATCATTGTCAGTATCTGCAACTAATGGATCTGTGAAATACTGATTTAATTCCTGTCCATCGGTCAGACCATCACCATCTGTATCAGGGTTGAAGGGATCGGTACCCAAAATGCGTTCAACTTCATCTGGAATTCCATCACCATCAGAATCCGCGGCTTCGGCAACTTCGGCCAATTCCTCTGCAGACCCACAAGCTATGGGCATAATTGCCAAACTGGCAAATAGAATCAAAAGTAAGTACGCAGAACTGAGCTGACGCATAATCTACAGGGAATGATTTTGTGAGTTATAGTTGAATGAAATTACAAATATATTTCATAGTTATGAATAGGCTGAAAAGAATTTATCGTTTTATTGACTTAGAAATCAAAAAAACTGTATCTTTGCAGTTCTCTGAAAACGGGGCTATAGCTCAGCTGGCTAGAGCGTCGCGCTGGCAGCGCGAAGGTCTGGGGTTCGAATCCCCATAGCTCCACTAAAGCCTGTACTTTTTCTAAGTGCGGGCTTTTTTGTTTTCCGGAATTTTGGACATAAAAAAAGCCAGAACTGAAATCAGCCTGGCTTTAGAAAGTTTTTGAGACTATTTAGTCTTGTTGGTTTTCGGCTGGTTGTACCGGCAACGCAGATGGTGACTCTGCAGGAGAACCAAAATCAGCCTCGATAGGAGCTAAACCTCTTTGCTGAATGGTACTTTGGCTTGATGATGAATCAACAATAAAAAAGTTAGCCAAAACGCACAATGAAAGAAATATTGCAGCTAAAACAGAGGTAGCCTTTGATAGAAAATCTGCGGTTCTTCTAGAGCCTAGTGCATTATTTCCACCGGCCATTCCCCCGGCTATTCCTCCTGATAAACCGCCACCCTGTCCGCTCTGAAGCAACACAGCAATGGTCATTAAAATACAAACGATTGTAATGAGGATGATTATGATTGTATAAATAAGCATGATTGAAAAAAAATTTGTTGATAAGCCAGTAAATTAGGAATTACTTTGCCTCTAATCAATGCTTAAACATAGAAATTTATTAAAGTCAATCTCCCTAGAATGGTATGTAGCCATCATGCTGATCCGTTTTTTTGACTTTATATCTAACAGGCTTCCCACAACCTGAACAAAACTGTGCATGAGGTAAGTGAAATGGCTTTTCACATGCGTCACACTTTGTTTTTAATTTACAACCACACAAGCTGCAAAACTTCTCATCTTCTTCCACGCGGTGAAAATTCCCGCAATTGGGGCAAATCTTATATTTTCTTTTCACTGTAACCATGAGCACACCCTTATTTATGAGCAAATAGCCAGCCAACCGTTTAAATCCCGGCAGGCTGGCTTACATTCCATTGTTATTTGATTAACATCATCTTATTTGTGGTTACCTTGTTTTGGTACGTGATGGTGTACAAGTATAGTCCGCTTGCCCAAGCTGAAGCATCCCAGTTTACACTATATCTTCCGGAGGACATAACCTGGTTGGTAAGTACGGCTACTCTTTGACCGCTAATGTTATAAACTTCTAATTTTACATGAGCATCCTCCGGTATATCAAATCGAATAGTGGTTACCGGATTAAATGGATTCGGGTAATTCGCATAGACTGCAAACTCAGTTACCATTTCATTATCAGTTGAAGTCGCTTCTAAGGTCGTAAATTGCAACTGATCACCATAAGTAGTACCAACACTATTGGT
>SKIC01000149.1 GCA_007116685.1 Balneolales bacterium | reverse complement strand
TCGATTCCGGCATCTGTTAGTGTGGTAATTAACTGCATGGTGTGATCCAGGTGTACATTTTCATCCATCGCGGAGTGCACAAGCAGTAAGTTGCCCTCGTGTTTGTGGGCGTGTGATAAGACTGAACTATTCGTGTAGCCACTGGGATTATCATCAGCCAGGCCCATAAAGCGTTCCGTGTAAATCGTATCGTATAATTTCCAATCGGTGACAGGAGCTGCAGCAATACCGGCAGAAAATAAACCGGGATACAGCGACATAGTCAGAGCCACCATGTAGCCGCCGTAGCTGTGACCTCGAATTCCCATTCTTTGCGCGTCGATATAAGGTCTTTTGGAGAGATAGATGGCAGTTTCGGCAAAATCCTGAGCTTCCAGAATACCTAGCTTGCCGTAGACTTGTTTCATAAAGGACTTGCCATAACCGCCACTTCCTCGATAATTAACAGCGGCAATAATGAATCCCTGCTGAGCCAGATATTGGTAAAATCCACGAGTTTCAAAAATATTTTGAACGGATTGAGAACCGGGTCCGCCATACACATCAAGCAACAGAGGATAAGACTGATTAGGATTAAAGTCGGGCGGCTTTATGAGCAAGCCATCAAGCGTGATTCCCTGATTAGTAGTAAAACTAAAAAACTCTCTCGGACTATAATCTGTACGTGATAAAAAATCAGAAACACCATAATTGGCTTCTAAAACCGCAAGTCTGTCGCCATTTACTTCCCATAACTCAACCTGAGTAGGCGTATCAGGATTAGAGTACTGATCTATATATACAGATGCGTTTGGAGAAAGATTGATAGAATGAATACCTGAATTTCTCGTGAGCTGCGTACGATATCTTCCATCTGAGCTTATTTGATATAAATGTCTTTCAAGAGGAGAGACCTGAGTAGAAAGATAAAAGAGGCGATCTTCTTTATCATCGTAAGCTAATAATTCTGTTACATCCCAGGAGCCGGTTGTTACTTGGTTCACCAAATTGCCGGAGTAATCGTATTTATAAATGTGGCGGTGTCCATCTCGGTCTGATAGCATGAAGAAGTATTCCTGATGATCAGGGAAAAGAAAAAAGTCTTCTACGTTTTCATCAAAATCGAAAACATCTATCCAGGAATTATTGTTTTCGTTAATGATTTCCTGAAAATCTCCATTCGTAACATCGTAGAAAAACAAACGCAGCCCGTTTTGTCTGCGGTTTAAGATCAAAACAGCGAGAGTATTGGCTTGGGAAGTCCAATAGATTCTTGGGATGTAGTGCTCTTCTTCAAGAGCAGGAGGAAGCCAGATTTTTTGCTCTGTTTCTATGTTTATCACTCCAATTTGCACCTCAGGATTTGGGTCGCCAACTCTCGGATATGGAATGTACTGGAATTCCTGACGCAGGCCGGAAAAATCATTTAGAGCAAAAAGTGGAACCTCGCTGCTATTTTCTTGCCAAAAAGCAATGTGTCTACTGTCAGGTGACCATCTCCATGCTTTGGAAATCATGAATTCCTCTTCATAAACCCAACTGAATCGCCCATTACGAATATTTTCAGAGCTACTAGATGTGAGTTGAGTTTCAGTTTGTTGGGCGATATCGTAAACGAAGAGCTCATAGTCTCTTTCAAAACCCACATAATTAGCATCCGGCGATAGCATCGCTGAGCCAACATCAGTGCTGATTTTTATAGTATTCTGCGTACGGACATCATATAGATAAGAATCAAAAATACCGGAATGCCGAAAAATTGGTCGGAAATTACTTTCTATGAGAACATATCTCACATCCGATGACCAATGGTAATCAGAGAAGGGAATGGGCTGTCTTTTTTCCGGGTGTATGAACGCATTTGAGGATATTGCAACTTGGCTGGTGTTCGTTTCAACATCGTAGACGTTAATCTGATATTGTTGCTCCTGCACATTAAACGCACGGTAACTAAATTGATAACCACCTGGAAGCCAGCGAATTTGCTCCGGTCCATCTCTACCAATAAGCCTGCTTTCCGAGAATATGGCCTCACGAAGACTTTCGTAGGAACTCATTTGCTGAGCATATCCGGGAAAAGTCGAAATGACCAGAAGTATAATCAGAAACAGCAGAGATTGTTTAGGTGCCATGCAGGTATGATTTATTCACAGACTGAAAATATACTTAAATAGTTGATAAACTGTGGACTAAGTGTAAGCATAGTCGATTCTGTGTAACTCGACTTTTTCTGTGAGATTCTAAATAAATATATCGGTACTACTTTTACCAAATAAATCTGATATGTATATTAGAATATTAAAAATCCGAAAAAATGCTCATTTAGGATGGTGATATGTCAAAAATTGAGCGCTTCGGAGAAATCGAAACGTAATTTATTTCAGTATGGAAGCAGTTTCTTATGGTGAGTACAAGATAGAGCAAAGTGGAAGCAAGCCTGCTCCCGGCGACAAAGTAATGAATATCTCAAATGGGGAAATTTCCATTAAGGATAAAGAAGGCAATAAACTTCATTTTGAAGTAAGGGATGGCGTCATAACAAGAGAGATAGCAGGTTTCAAGATGGAAACTACTATCATGGCCGTAATATTTGCGGTGATGACTCTGCTGATGATTTTGCTCATTTGGCTGTGGCTTGGGGTACGTTAGGGGGCTTGGTGATTTTTTTTAAGATTTAGGTTAAGAAGCTAGTTTTGGTTAGCCCTTAGAGATCTGTTACTTTTGAATGACCAAAAGTAACCAAAACTCACCGGCGTGAGAAAAAATTGGCTAAACTTCACTGCACTCCGCTAAAAGAAAACGATGCTCCATGTCGTTTTGAGGTTAACTAATAACCCACTAGCGGAGCGTTTTCTTTC
>SKIC01000327.1 GCA_007116685.1 Balneolales bacterium | reverse complement strand
TATAAGTACTTTAAAAGACTTTTTGTGTATTTATAACATACCGAATCAGATATCAGATCTCAACGATTAGTTTTTCATGATTTAGAATTTCATATCATACCGAATTGAATTTTCTTATTTACCCGTTTTCCCTGTTTTTGGCGCTTCTGTAACCCTTATTGTAGGAGTTGAGGTGAGTAGCCTGACCTGCGGAGATAAAGTAGCAGATTAAGAACCAGCATCAGATTGAATCGACTATTTCTTCAATTTTTGCCTTGAGATCGACAATATCTTCTTTTACCACCACCCAAATCATCCCGAGCGTAACACCAAAGTATTCGTGAATGATTATATCTCTCATGCCAGCAATCTGTCGCCAAGGAACATCCGGATGCATATTTCTAATATCATCAGGCAGGTGCTTTACTGCTTCTCCAATGATTTCAAGGCGACGCAAAACGGCATCTTGCTTTTCAACATTTTTATAAAATTCATCTTCAGAAACACCTTTAATAAAGCTTTGGATATGGTTAATACTTTCCAAAATATCCTGAAGATATACGTCAGGTTTCCTCTTACTCATAAAACTGGTTCTTCTTCTCTGAGGATATCATTTCTCAATGCAGGTTTTATAGAGTCATATTCTACAAGATCAACTTTAATGCCTAGTTCGTCTTCCAATTCCTGCTTGATACCTACGAATTTCAATAAGCTTATTTTTTTATCAACTTTAACCAGCAAATCAAGGTCATTCACTAAAGATTCTCCCCGAGCATAAGAACCAAAAATTCCGGCTTTAGTTATACCGTACTTTTTCAGAATTGGTATGATTTGAGATTTTATGTTTTCGAGGTCTTTCATAGAAAAAAATTAAACGGATTTCATCAGAAATATAATAAAAGACGAACGAAGTTATCTGCTTATGATTCTACCTGCTGATATTTCTTGAAATCTCTCCTCGATTCTAATTTTCTTATTTACCCTTATTTCCTATTTTTGGCGCTTCTGTAACCCTAATTGCACTTCAGCACTATCCCAATGAACAAACTTTCGGTTTACTGCCGTTATCTCATCCGTCAGCCGGCTTTCAATAATTTTATAATGGCTGTAATCCTGCTTGCAGGGGTTGAAGTGGGGATTCAGACTTACGGAGATAAAGTAGCAGATTACAAACCAATGCTATTCATCGTTGAGCAAATCATTTTGTTCATTTTTCTGATTGAAGTTGGAATCCGAATGTGTGCCGAGGGGAATAAGCCTCTTCGCTATTTCAAGGATCCATGGAATGTCTTTGATTTTACGATTGTAGCAGTTTGCTACATGGCCCTCCTCTTTCCTGATTTTGATGGCGCTTTTGTAGCAGTATTCCGCCTGGCTCGGGTTATGCGGGTTTTTCGAATAGTAAGAACCATCCCCCGCTTACAATTATTGGTAAACGTTTTACTCAAATCCATTCCATCCATTGGCTATGTGGCCATTTTGCTGAGTATTATTTTCTACATTTATGCCACTATGGGAGTATTTCTCTTCGGTGAAAATGATCCTGTTCATTTTGGTACACTTCAGTTAAGCCTAGTCTCTTTGTTCAGAGTGGTAACTCTTGAAGACTGGACCGACATCATGTATATCAATAAGTACGGATGTGATAACGAAATTTGGGGTTACTCTGCAGCCAGCGGTTGTTTAACACCGGACCCCTCAGGCTGGATTTCTGTACTCTTCTTTGTCTCATTCGTATTGATAGGAACCATGATTGTATTAAACCTCTTTATTGGTGTTATCATGAATAGCATGGAAGAAGCAAAAATGGATGTTGAAAGGGAGCGAGAATTCCGCAGGGCTATCAAACCTCAGCTTACTGCGGAAGAAGAATTGGCCAGGGTTTCAATGCGACTGGATGAGTTACAAAAAGAATTACACGTTACCTTGAGCCGATTTGACTATGAAAGTAAAAAGCGAAAGTCAAAGTAAGGATATGACTTAATCCTGAACATAAAAGCCTAAATTCTTACATGCAGTAAAGGATTTTTGCCTAAGTTCATTAACTTTATCAGTATTAGTCTAACCTCTAGCTTTAAAATTAAAACATATTCATGAAAGAAAATTTATACGGAGTAATACTAATCATTCACATTTTGGGTGGATTCTCAGCATTTTTCAGTGCATTTATTGCCATTTTTTCTAAAATCCTTAACATATCACACCAATGGCATATTTACAGTGGTCGTATCTTCTATTATGGCATGCTGATCGTCTTTCTCACTTCTTTAATACTTACGTCCATAAAACCTAATCTTTTTCTAGCTTTGGTTGCCATTTTCAGTTTCTATATGACTTACTCTGGCTGGCGAATGGCGCTTAACAGAAAAGGTATCCCTACTAAATCAGATTATATCAAAGCATGGCTGATGTTGATGGTTTCTATTGTGATGCTGCTTACGGCAGGTGCCTTTATCTTTCAAAGTATCAATAGTGGACAGGGAATCGTAATTGCTGTATTCGGAGCGATTGGGCTTGGTTTATCTCTTGGTGATTTGCGTCGCTTAAAATTGGGATCTGTTACAGGAAAAGATAGAATTTCGGCACATTTGGGAATGATGATGGGGGCTACAATTGCTGCTATAACAGCCTTTTTGGTAACTAATTTTCAACTGAATCCACCTTGGTTGTTATGGATTCTCCCTGCTGCGATTATTAGTCCGATAATTTCGTTAATGAATCGTAAACTGTATAAAGGCAAATATTTCTAGCGGGTCTTCAAACCTATCCCAAGAGTGAAAATCAGAGCGTTATTTCTTACGGATATATCCGGCATTCTTTCCTGAGAATCAGTCAAATCCAGATGATAACCAACGCTAAATCGTAGTTC
>SKIC01000305.1 GCA_007116685.1 Balneolales bacterium | reverse complement strand
TGTACCCACCAATTCTGGCCAAAGGCTCTTCAATTCCTTCGAATTTACCGATAGGCAATCCAAACTGCTTACGAATTCGGGCATAAGCACCGGTTACACGAGCCGTTAATTGAGTTCCACCTGCTGCTGAGGCTGGAAGTGAAATTCCACGACCGGCAGCCAATGATTCCATAAGCATGCGCCAACCATTTCCGGCCTGCTCTGGTCCACCAATTATAGCAGAAACAGGAATCATCACATCTTTACCGCGAGTTGGGCAGTTATAAAATGGCACACCGAGTGGGTCATGGCGCTTACCTAATTCAACTCCCGGTGTATCGGTAGGAATTAAAGCACAGGTAATTCCAAGGTTTTCGCCTTTTCCAAGGTAATTATTGGGGTCACGAAGTTTAAAAGCCAAACCTAAAACCGTAGAAATTGCAGCTAAGGTAATGTATCTCTTATCCCAATTCAGTTTCAGATAGAGCTCTCCATCTTCATTCTTAACTACTTCACCATAAGATTCCATACCTCCGGCATCGGAACCTGCATTTGGCTCAGTTAAGGCAAAAGCCGGTAAATCTGTACCATCAGCGAGACGTGGCAGATAATAACTTTTCTGCTCTTCTGTACCGTAGTGAGTTAACAACTCAGCAGGCCCGAGTGAATTAGGAACCATTACCGTTGTAGCCAATGGACCGCATCTGGAGGATACTTTAGCAACTACTGCTGAATTCGCTGAAGCAGAAAATTCGAGTCCGCCGTATTTCTTTTCGATGATGAGACCGAAAAACTTATTCTTCTTAAGAAAATCCCAGACATCTTGACCAAAACCTTTTTCCATGAAAACGTCCCAGTCATTAACCATCCCGCAAAGTTCCTCAACGGGACCGTCAATAAACGCTTTTTCCTCTGGAGTTAAATCAGGGTAATCCTGCTCCATTAAGCGCTTGAAGTTGGGTTTTCCGGAGAATAATTCTCCATCCATCCAAACTGTACCGGCTTCAATAGCTGTTTGCTCTGTTTCTGAAATGGTGGGAAGAAACTTCAGGGCTTCCATCAATTTCATTAGAGTATTTGATAATACCGCTCTGCGGATTGGTGTAACTACAAATAGTGTAGCTACTACGCCAAATACAGCCCATGCCCATACTGGCGCACCAAATCCGGCTAATAATACAGCAGCACCAAGCACCCAAAGGATTAAAGGCGCTCCGGTAAAACCAAGTATTAGCGCTACTAATACAATCCCCGCGGTTAGATAACCTGTCGGAAACTGATACAAAAATCCGAAGATGTCGTTTAGGTTTTCCATTGTTCTGATTGTTATTTGATTGTTTTAAGGAAATTCTTTGTGGTTTCAGGCAAGGAGATTTACAAAAACAGCACTTGCACCCATACCGCCACCGATACACATAGTGCAGATGCCGTACTTCACTCCTCTTCGCTTCATCTCGTGAAGCAATGTAGCCGTCAATTTTGCTCCGGTACATCCTAATGGATGTCCTAATGCTATCGCGCCACCATTTACATTAACGATGGATGGATCAATATTGAGTTCTTTCACTATCGCTAAAGATTGCGAAGCAAAAGCCTCATTCAATTCGATAAGTCCAATATCTTTGAGTTCCAGACCGGTTTGTTTTAACACCTTGGGGATGGACTCAATAGGGCCAATTCCCATGATTTCCGGCCTGACACCAGCCGTTGCAAATCCAACCAAACGAGCAATCGGCGTAACTCCTAATTCTTTTACTTTTGCACCGCTCATTACAACTGTAGCAGCAGCGCCATCAGACATTTGAGAGGCCGTTCCGGCTGTTACTGTTCCAGTTGGTTTAAAAACAGGACGCAATTTAGAAAGTGCTTCAACAGTAGTATCCGCTCTTGGTCCTTCGTCGGTATCAAAAGTTTTATTCCAAGAGACGGCCTTCCCTTTTGACTCATCATAGAAGGAGCCATGAACGTCCATAGGAATTATCTCATCCTTAAAGTGACCATTTTTAATGGCTTCTATGGCTTTCTGATGCGATTGATAAGAAAATTCATCCTGCTGTTCCCGAGAGATACCATATTTTTCTGAAACATTTTCAGCAGTCAGCCCCATACCTATGTACGCCTCGGGCATTTCACTTTGTAAGGTTGGATCAGGCATGAAATAGTAACCGCTCATCGGCACCATACTCATTGATTCTGAGCCGCCCGCAACTACTACATCATTAAATCCGGCTAAAATATTTGCGTGTGCCATGGCAATGGTCTGTAAACCGGATGAGCAAAATCTATTTATAGTAGCGGCAGATGATTCAACCGGTAAACCAGCTTTCAAACCAATCAAACGGCTCATATTCATCCCTTGCTCACCTTCGGGCATGGCACAGCCAATGAGTAAATCATCGACTTGGTCGGGTGACAAACCATTAACTTTTTCAATTGCGCCTTTAACAGCTACAGCCCCCATTTCTTCCGGACGTGTTTCACGCAAAGTGCCTCGCTTCGCCTTACCAACAGCGGTACGAACTGAACTGACTATGTATGCTTCGTTATTCATTGTATGATTTATTTAGTCTCTTTTGTTTGTAAAATTTCTGAGTGATTTGGATTTAGGTTTTAAGGTTCAAGGTTTGTGTTTATTGCTTTCTGCTCTTGTATTTGATGCCTCTTTTTTCAGTGCTTTCTAAATATTTTATCAAAGCAGATAACTTATTACTTATTGATTCAGCACTATTTCTCAGGTTCTGTGCCTCTTCTGAAGACAGATAACCAAAATCTTCAATTCTGTATAACTGAGACCTTGATTCACCAACAGAACCTTTGGCTATGTACAAAAACTGAATAAATTCACGATTTCCTCCTCTTTCAAAATCTTC
>SKIC01000306.1 GCA_007116685.1 Balneolales bacterium | reverse complement strand
CTTCCTGGCTCACTGGTTCCTCTTGCAGATTAATCATTTCACGGCGAACCGCTTCAATGGCTTCTGCGGTAGAACTACTTTGCGTGAAAACACCGGCAAAGAATTGTCCGGGAGCAAATGCTCCGCTACCGTAACTACCAAATACAGAGTAAGCCAGACCTTGATCTGATCTAACATTCTGGAATAAACGCCCGGAAAATCCACCACTCAAAACTTCATTCATAGCCTGAAGTGCAGCGTAGTCAGGGTTATCACGCATTCCGCCGATATGGCCCATTACAATCACGGATTGATTAACATCACGTTTGTCTACAAAGTGAATAGAAGATTCAAACTCGTAATCCACTTCAGGCATAATGATTTCATTACGCTCGCCAGCCGGTACAATCGAGAAGATTTGTTCCAGTTTTGATTTGATTTCAGAAGCATCAAAATCACCAACCAAACCAATCATAAGATTTTCACCGGTGTAGGCTTTTTGATGGAAGGCTACCAAATCATCACGATTGATGTTATCCAGCGTATAATGCTCCACTTGACGTCCTTGTGGAGAGTCTTTACCGTAAATTAGTCGACCAAATTCACGGAATCCGATAGATTGTGCGTCATCGTTTCTACGAGAAATACCGGAACGTTGCTGACGGATGGCAAGATCGATTTTGTCTTGCGGCAACAAAGGATCCATCATTACATCCAATAAAACAGGAAGTAAATCATAGAAATCGTCTGTCAATGCATTTAAACTCACAGAACCACTGGTGAAACCCATTCCGAATTCAATTCGGGCAGCACGGTCTTCCAGTAATTGATTGAGTTCATTTTCCGGATACGTAGCTGAGCCACCATTTCTAATTACATTAGCAGTAATAGAGGCGAGGCCAACTTTGTCATCAGGATCCATAAAAGAACCGGCACGTACAATCATATTTAAATTGATAAGGGGTACTTCGTCATCCTCCATCAGGTAAAAAGTGATGCCGTTATCCAGCTCAAAAATTTCAACTTCCGGAATTTGGTAAGGATTTAATTCCGGGAACTGTAGATTCTCAAGGTCGGCTCTGTTAAGGCGCGTATCCTGAGTTGTTGCGCAGGCAGAAAACAGAACTAAACCTGCGATAAAAAAAGCGAGTAATTTAATGTAGTGATTCATAATAGTTACCTTTCCCGATTAATTGCTTGCAACTTCGTCTTCATCCGGCACATTGACTATCATGCCAACCGTACGGGAACTGGTTTTGATATAGGTTTTTGCAACCCTTTGGATATCCTCTGGTGTGAGGTCATTCAAGCGATCCAAATCGGTGAAAGCTGTTTTCCAGCTACCGCCGTTTACATGTGCAAATGCCAGGCGCTGTGCAATACCCTGATTTGAGGTAAGCCCACGAACCAGATTTGCTCTGGCATTGGTGCGAACACGATCGAGTTCTTCCTGAGTTACGCCTTCGTCAATTACACGCTGATATTCTTCACGGAGCGTTTGCTCAATTTCTTCCATATCAACATCTTGGTTAGGAACTACAAAGCTGATAAATAATCCTGGATATTTATCACCGGGAAAACCATTCAGGGATTGAACCTGAAGAGCTGTTTGATCTTCAACAACCATGCGACGGTATAGACGGGATGTCCTCCCACTGCTCATGATAGAAGCCAATAAGTTTAAGGCCTGAAAATCCGGGTGTTGGTTACTTACCGCATGGTAGCCTTCCATATAAATTGGCTGCGAGCGCTCTTCGATTACAAATCGTCTTTCTCCACGCTGCTCGGGCTCTTCAATACGCAGTTTTGGAGCGGCTTCACGAGCGGGTAGGGCGTTAAAATATTTTTCAGCTAATCTTTTCATTTCGGCAGGATCAACATCACCAACGATAGCGATGGTGAAACTGGTTGGAGCGTAAAACCTTTCGTAGAAAGCCCATGTATCAGCAATGGTGGTATTTCTGATGTCAGAAGGCCAGCCAATTACGGTGTCACCGTAAGGATGAGCTGTGTATGCAACAGCAACAAATTCTTCGAGTAATCTGCCAAATGGATTGGAATCAGTACGCATACGGCGCTCTTCAAAAATTACATCTTTCTCGATGTAGAACTCTCGCATTACAGGATTGAGGAAACGATCAGCTTCGAGCATAAACCATAATTCGGCTTTGTTCTGAGGCAGGCTGTAGAAATAACCTGTAGCATCGGCAGAAGCAAAGGCATTTACTCCACTTGCTCCTTCTCTCTCAATAATCTGTGTGAACTCATTATTGATTACAAATTCGCCGGCTTTATCCTGCAATTCCTGAAAAGCATCCCAGAGTTCTTGCAGCTTTTCTTCGTCCGGCTCAAATTTGTTCAATTCATCCAACCAAGCGATATAAGCATCGTCCATTTGTTCGATGTACTTGATTTCTTCATCATAGTTTGTAGTACCAATGGTTTTGCTACCTTTAAAAACCATGTGCTCAAAAATATGAGCAATACCGGTTTGGCCATAAGGCTCATCGACCGCGCCAACATCAACAAGACTAAAAAAATGTGCCACAGGTGCTACATTTCGCTCAACTATGATAAAGTGCAAGCCATTATCAAGAGTAAATTCAGTTACGCGTTCTTTGAAAGCATCCAAATCCTGAGCATGGGCAGTACCCACCTGGAAAAGAAATGCAATAAGAACGCCCATGAGGGATTTTCTAAGCATAACGAAGATTTTTTGTGTTAGAAATGACAATGCTTTAAAATGAAAAATTAAGCATTTGATTAATATACAGGATTGGAGCTCCGATTAAAACAAAAAAGCAGGTTTTGACCTGGCTAGGAGCCTTCCCGGCGTGATTACGATTTGACCTGCTGATTTTTCAAAGAATCCTGCTAT
>SKIC01000140.1 GCA_007116685.1 Balneolales bacterium | reverse complement strand
TAATTGTTTAATTCGTTAATGGCTTCTAAACTCATTAATAAGTTAGATTGCTGAATTCTCATCTGGGATACTTCTCTCAGAATCGTTTCAGATTCCTGATGGATACTCGTGATTTGCTCTTTGTTTCTGTATGCTTCAATATTGCGTTCAATTTGAGATAGTTTCCTATTCACTTCACGTACCTGTTCATCAAGGAAAAGCTTCGTTACCCGTGCCAATTCAGATTTATTGGTAATATAGTCCTTGATATACGCTCTGGCCAAAGCGTCAGGAAATTTGGAGGCTTTGACGGGATGTGGTGACGCAAAAATAAGTCGTATTACGGCAACATCCCGATCTACAGGCATTACCGTCAGGTTACTTTTTATCTGAGAAATGAGTGCTGTTCGGCTAAGTCGCTTGAATTGATAGTCATCAAACAGGTCTGTATTATTTCTGGAATTTAAAAGCCGATCATTAAGTGAAATAATGAGTTCGGCACCACTAACTACAAGCGTATCTCCAAAAGCTGCCTTAATTTCTGATCCATTAGGATGTGTAAGCGTGTACCCATCTTTGTCTCTGATTTCCAGATCAAACGTCCGGTCATGTAAACGATTGTTTAAAGAAAGAAACTCTATAAGAAATGGTGAATCGTGATACAGTTCTGTAGTGCGCATTTTACCCACACGATACGTCTCTATATCAAAATCTAGATAGTTAAGTGCTTTATCAATAAGTATTTGAGATTTTAAAACTTCAATTTCAGCTGCAATTTTGTTGGTCGAAACAAATACATCAAAATCTTTAAATAAGTTGCTGTTTGGTACTCCTTCATCAAGATCTGCAAGTTTTAAACGGGCTGCACTTTCATATTTAGGTGTAACATATTTGAGGTACTGCGCCATAATCAAATAGCCTGTAATCATAGCTACAAAAACTAAGGGCAAGCCTCTGAGGTAGGGTTTTAAAATGCGTAAACTTTCTTCCATGTTTGTATACCTTAAAAGGCGCTGAAAAGGATGGCTACTGCTGTTGCCACAGATGTTAAGGGTACGATGTTAGCAAGTTGGCGGTCAAAGCGTTTCGCATTTCTTGCTGGAACAACAACCACATCACCGGGATGCAGGGCGATATTTCTTTGTAGATAGGAATCAGCTTTGCTAAGGTCTATGTTTGCTATATACACATCTGAACCAACTTGCCGAAATACTTTTACATGTTTTATGTCGGCATAAAACTCAAAGCCATTTGCCTTTGCTATAATATCTAATAGACGAACTTGCTCCGTATCTATAGTTATTACTTGCGGATTTCGGACCTCTCCAAGAATGCTTATCTCTTTGTTCTGGATTTTTACATCAACGATTGGGTTTAAGAGCCACTCCTTTAAATGGCTGGTTAATAAATCCTTTAACTCTATGATTGTCATGTGTTCGACATGTAAGGTGCCAATTCTAGGCACCTCAATATTTCCATTTCTGTCCACTAGCAACCATTTACCATAGATTTCATTCGAGTTATAAATACCATATACAGAGCCAACACTTAGTTCATCATGAAGCCATACACTTATATTGACTTTGTCATCTACTCTAATGTGATATTCGTACTCATAGTTATCATGGAAGACACTATCTAGCGCACTTACTGTATTATCAACTTTTTCTCCGGATTGAGAAAGAATATTGTTAACAGTGCAGGACTGAAGGAAGAGTCCAAAAATTATGAGGATGGAAATAGGAAAAAATGCTTTCATTTTTAAATCAAACTAAATACTGATTTGAGAATGCTCTTGCTTTTTTGTTCTTGGATCTTTTTTACATGGGCAATTTTTTCAATTACTTCGATGATTTTTTGTTCGTCATCTCCAGATTTTGTGATGTAATCGAAAGCCCCATGCTTTAAAGAGTCTACTGCCGTTTTTATATCCTCTTGACCGGAAACCATAACTACAAAAATGTTCGGGTCATATCTCTTGATTTTTTTCAGTACTTCGTAGCCTGAATAGGTATCCATATTGTGATCAAGGAAAATGATATCAGGCTTCTGACCTAATTCGTTCAGGCAGTCAATGCCATTCGTAAATAATTGAATGGAAGTATATCCACTATTTATTAAGCGCTTCTCAAGTAGTGCCAGATAGAATGAATCATCGTCGACTAAGAAAATTCGGAATGTTTGTTGCGTTGTCATATCAGATGTTTTTATTGGTTTTGGGTTTGTGCCACGATAATCAACCATTGTGCCAATGATATTCCGAATAATAAAATCAATATCTTAGGGGTTTATGTCTTGTGATGGTATTCCAATAAATAAAACCAAATTCCAATTTATGGAATCTGGATATCTCTGATTAAAGTAGCTTTTGACCTAATTTTTGGAATACATAAGTAGTGGAGGAAGGCGAATTAGGCACTACTTTTTAACAGAGAATTTAGGCTACTTTAACTATATAAAGTCTCAGAAATATACACTCAGGAAGAACTTCCCCAAGTCTCATAATCCGGGTTTTGAAAAGGGCGGCCGGGCTCTTCCTTGCTAAGCGGCGTACAGGGTTTCAAAGCGGCTTGTAATTCCCCGGGTAACTTTTGATATAATTCGGTGCCTTTGGTTTTCCATTGCAGCATTTCGTCGCTCACATCTTTGATAATCCGTCCCGGGTTTCCAACCACTAATTTTCGATCAGGAATAATGGTCCCTTCTTTAAGAAATGTTAGCGCACCGATGATCGAACCTGCGCCAATCTGACATCTGTCCATAATTACGGAATTCATCCCAATCAGACAGTTTTTTCTTAAATGCGCCCCATGAATAACCGCCCCATGCCCGACATGCGCACCTTCTTCCAAAATCACGGTAACGCCGGGAAACATGTGTATGGTGCAATTCTCCTGAACATTACAGCCATCCCGAATCTCAATACGTCCCCAATCTCCACGCAATGCCGCTCCGGGACCGATATACACATCTTCGCCGATAATAACATTTCCCGTTACTACGGCCTGAGGATGCACAAAAGCAGACTCAGCAACCACGGGACGATATCCTTTGAATTCATAAAACATGAATTACCAATCTGAAGAACTTAATTCCAATGGTATTCCGTGGTCATCGTGGTGCTCATCGTACGGAAATGTAGTGGTAGTGAAATTAATTCTGTCGCTGCGGTAGACGTCTTCAGAATATTGAAAATAGGCGCCTTCCGAAGTTTTAATAATACGTTTCATGAGCAAAAGGGGAGTACCCACTTTCACATTCAATAATTCTTGTTCTTCAGAACCTGCACTTATGGCCTCGATACGTTGCTCGGCTTCACCAAGACGTACATGAGTATATCGATAAAGCAATCCGAAAATAGAGTTTTGTTCGAAATCTTCGTTAAGAATGGGCTCAAACAAACGGTAGTTAAAAAAGGAGCGCTCAATAATCAAAGGCTGTTCATCCCCAAAGCGTAATCGAACAATACGGACTACTTTATCGGAAGAGTTCGCCTTCATTATATGAGAAACGTTAGCCGGAACGGGAATCACCTCTTTTTCAATGATTTTAGCCGATGGTTTGATATTATTGGTTTTCATTAATTCTGAAAACCCCATCAATTTATCCGGGTCCTGATGTATTCTGGAATAAGTAACGAAAGTGCCCTTACCTTGCTCTCTGATTAAATAGCCCTGCTGAAACAGCAATTTAATGGCCTCCCGAATGGTACCCCGGCTGACGCCATAATTTTTCACCAATTCGGTATCACTGGGAAATTTTTCTCCATTTTTATATTTCCCTTCACGTATATCACGCATTAACTCTTCGTAAATGCGGAAATATTTTGGTAAAGGACCCTGACTTAACTTCATAAATATTCAAAAATCATAATAAGACGTATAAACAATCAAACGTATAGTCTGATTTAATAAAGTAACTTATTTCCCTGACTTTTGAAATTTAGTGTAGCATGTGGATTACAAAATTGCCTATGAACACCTTTTAATGATAGATGCATAGCCTTGGCCCACACCTATACACATGGTTACCAAAGCGTACGTCTTGTTTTTTTCTTCCAATTCCAGAGCAGCAGTTTGCAGAATTCTGGCGCCAGACATTCCCAAGGGATGTCCCAAGGCAATTGCACCGCCATTGGGGTTAATTCTGGGATCGTCATCTGCCAAACCTAATTTGCGAGTGCATGCCAAAACCTGAGCAGAAAAAGCCTCGTTGATTTCAATGATATCCATATCGTCAAGACTCAAACCGGCTTTTTTGAGAGCAATCTTACTGGCTTCAACAGGCCCGATTCCCATAATTCGGGGTTCAACACCGGCCACTCCGGAGCTGATAATTTCTGCTTTTGGCGTAAGATTATGAGTTTTTAGTCCTTCTTCTGATGCTATCAGTAAAACTCCGGCACCGTCGTTTAAGCCACTGGCATTTCCTGCCGTAACCGTTCCGTCTTTTTTAAAAGCGGGACGCAATTTCGCCAAAACCTCCATCGAGGTATTTGGACGAATAAATTCATCAGCATCAAAAATTATGGGATCCTTTTTTCGCTGAGGGATGGATACGGCTGTGATTTCTTTTGCAAACCTTCCTTTTGATCTTGCGTCCGCTGCTTTCATTTGAGATTGCCAAGCGAAATTATCCTGATCTTCCCGATTGATATTATACATCTCTGCGAGATTTTCCGCAGTATTTCCCATGCCCTCGGTGCCGTATAAATCTTGCATTTTAGGATTGATAAATCGCCAACCGAAGCTGGAATCGTGCATTTCGGCGTCTCTGCCAAAGGGTTGGGATACTTTAGAAATTACCCAAGGTCCGCGGGTCATGTGTTCAACTCCTCCGGCTATAAACAAGTCGCCATCTCCGGCTATAATCGCCCGAGCAGCATGAATAGCGGCAGACATACCGGAAGCACATAATCGGTTAACGGTCTCGCCGGGCACAGTCCAGGGTAAACCGGCCAGGAGCAAAGCCATTCTGGCAATATTACGATTGTCTTCTCCAGCCTGATTTGCACAACCCAAGATGACATCATCAATAGCAGCAGAATCCAGATTAGGATGACGCTCCATCAAAGCTTTTATAACATGAGCTGCCAAATCATCAGTTCTAATTGTGGAGAGTGTGCCTGTAAAATTACCGATTGCTGTGCGGATACCGTCAACAATATATGCGGATGGGAGAGACATAAATATTTTGTTAGGATGTGTGTTTGTTTGAGGTGAAATAAACCGAGCCGTTAAAATAGGCAACCAACTCGTTATGCTGATTAAAAGCTTCAGCAAGATATGTTCCGAGTTTATTACTTCTTGAAATTTCCTTGGCTGTCACGGTGATAATATCACTAGCCTTAACGGCTTTTACATAATGGATGCTATTTTGAGTAGATAAAGCCACACGATCATGAGTATTTGCAGCGAAGGCAACAGCAGAATCGCAAAGTGAAAACAAAATCCCACCATGACTTACCTTGAAACCGTTAGTAAATCCCTCTCTGATTTCAGCTTTAATAGTGCATTTTGCGGGATTTACTTCTAAAATCTCAACTCCCAGCCATGTACTAAAAGCATCGGAAGCCAGCATTTCATGAGGAGTTTGCAGGGACATTAGGATGCTCCGAAAAATGTCTTTTTATTCGTAACCATGCGTTTTAGAAGAGGATTTGGGCGATAGCGGTCTTCTCCATATTCGTTCTGAAGTTCTTGCAATGAGGTAAGTACGTGCTCAAGCCCGATTTCATCAGCCCAGTGCAACAAGCCTTTAGGATAGTTTACACCTTTGGTCATCGCTAACTCTACATCTTCTTTACTCGCAACATTCATAAATACAGCGTCTATGGCTTCGTTGATTAGCATGACCAATACGCGATTTAAGATGTACTTGCCTAACAAATAATCTTTGTTAGGCTCCGGATTGGTTGCACCGTCGTGATAATCATAGAAACCCCGGCCTGTTTTACGACCTAGAAATCCGGCTTCGTATAATCGCTTTTGAGTAAAGGACGGTTTGAAGCGCGGGTCGTAAAAGAAGGCTTCAAATACTGTTTCGGTAACAATATAATTCACATCGTGACCAATAAAATCCATCAAGGTAAAGGGACCCATTCGGAAGCCACCTAATTCTGTAAGTGCCCAATCTATGGTGGCCGCATCTGCTACGCCTTCTTCCAGCATTCTTATCGATTCGCTGTAAAAAGGTCGCGCGACACGATTTACGATAAAACCGGGCGTATCTTTGGCTAAAACGGTAGTTTTCCCCCAATCTGCAATTAATTTTTTTGCAGAATCAGTAACGGAATGATCGGTAGCCACACCGGGAATAATCTCCACTAAAGGCATTAATGGAGCAGGGTTGAAAAAGTGAATACCTAAAAATCGCTCCGGCTTTTTTAAGGCCGAAGATATGGATGCAATAGACAGGGAAGAAGTGTTAGAAGCCAGAATACATTCTTCCGCAACAAGTTCTTCAATACTTTGAAATAAGGTCTTTTTTATTTCCAGATTCTCAATTATCGCTTCAATTACCAATCCCGAATCAGATAGCTTGTTAAGATCATTTGTGTATTCTATTCTGCCAATAATCTGTTCGGATTCCGATTGTTCTAATCTACCTTTTTCAACCAGCCGATTCATGATTTTTATTAAGCCGGCTTTGGCTTTAGAAAGTGCTTCGTCTGATTGATCATAAACCACTACCTCATGACCAAATGTGGCAGTAATTTGCGCAATACCATTACCCATGGTTCCTGCGCCACAAACGCCAATTTTATTGGCAATACTTAAACTCATTCCGTTATTATCTTCCTTTAAATTCAGGTTTTCTTTTTTCTAAAAAGGCTTGCACACCTTCGTTATAATCATAAGATTTTCCGGCTTCAGCCTGTAGTTCTGATTCCAATTTTAGTTGTTCTTCAAAGCTGTTTTTTGAAGATGCTTGTAACG
Source organism: Balneolales bacterium (assembly GCA_007116685.1). Lineage (GTDB taxonomy): Bacteria > Bacteroidota > Rhodothermia > Balneolales > Natronogracilivirgulaceae > SKIC01. The sequence goes on along the minus strand of SKIC01000140.1, from coordinate 3,823 downwards.
CTTTTTTTGTAAGTGCAAAGCCTTTTGTAGGCATAGATGCCAGTTTTTGTGCTAAGGAAGTAGCTTCTTCTTCTAATTGTTCATCCTCAACAACTTTGGCAATCATCCCCATGTGTAAGGCTTCTTCTGCGCTTACTTTATCTCCGGTCATCATCAAATAAGCAGCTCTTTGTTGTCCAATCAGTCTGGGCAAAGTCCAGGTCCCGCCACTATCAGGTATCAAGCTAATTTGGCTGAAAGATTGGATAAATTTTGCAGATTTTGTTGCAAGTGCTATATCGCAGGCAAAAGCGATATTGGCTCCTGCTCCGGCTGCAGTTCCATTTACAGCAGCTATAACCGGCTTTTCCAGATTCCTAATAGCCATAACGATGGGCTTATAAGTAAACTCTACAATTTCCGAAAGTTCAAATTCAGGGTCTTCCTGCTTACTGATTGCCTCTGCTAAGTCTTGTCCGGCACAAAAAGCTCGACCATTACCAGTAATAATTACGGCTCTTATATCTTCTGATGTGCAGTTATCCAAAGCCTGTAGCATTTCAGTTGCCATAGTCATGGTAAATGAATTCAATTTATCCGGACGGTTAAGTCGGATAGTGGCTACTGCGCCGTCGGTGCTGTATTCTATCATTGCCATAATTATAAAATATTATGTTAGGATTAAACTCAAATACACTTAAAGTGCTCGAATGGTTGGTGACAGGAGTGACAATAGAATAAAGCTTTACAAGCAGTAGACCCAAACTCACTCTCCAGTGCAGTTTCAAGGGAATCACACCACGGGCATGGTATCACCTTATCTCCAAGTTCTTCTGCATTTGTAGGCATAGCTTTGGGAGGTGCAATGCCATATTCTTTCAATTTCCTTTGTGCCTCATGTGTCATCCAGTCTGTTGTCCAGATTTCAGAGAAATCAGTTTTAACCTGAAACTCTTTGAAACCTTTCTCAAACAATTTTGCTCTCACATCCATCTCTATGGCTGTCATTGCCGGACAGCCGGAATAAGTAGGGGTGATATGAACCCACAACTTATTGTTATCATCATAATAAGCTTTACGAACTATGCCCATTTCCACTACATTGAGAACAGGAATTTCAGGGTCCTCTACCTCTGAGAGAAATTCCCAAACCTGATCTATGGAGGGCATTGTGTCTATCATATTACCACTGAGCTTCCGGATACATTCTTGGGAGTTGTTGCATTTCTCCTAATAGATAACCCAAATGCTCTGTATGTATTCCGTTGCGGCCACCTTGTTGCATATACTGCTTGTAATCAGGTATTTCTAAGGTCGCTTCTTTCAGGGTTTCTTCCACGAGCTTTTGCCAATCACTGCGCAATTTTTCGAGATTAACCGCTATTTTTTCGGAAATAAGTACTTCATCAACCTCATTCATAAAGAAAAGCTCATTGGTGTACATCCATAAATCATTTATAGATTTTTGAATGCGCTCATGGCTTTCTTTTGTGCCGTCTCCCAATCGGATAATCCATTGCTTACTATGGCGATGATGATAACGGTACTCTTTTAATGCTTTGGCAGTCATACCTTTTAATTGGGGATCAGCACAGTCTTTTAATGCCTCATAATGCAACATCGCAAATGTGGAGAATAAAAACTGCCTTGCTATAGTAAATCCGAAATCTCCTTTGGGCAACTCAACCAATTTAATGTTGGTGTATTCCCTCACATCTCTGAAAAAAGCTAACTGATCTTCATTTCTACCTTTGTCTTCAACTTCAGCAGCGTATGTTAACAGAGAGGTGGCATGGCCAATATTATCAAGTGCCATATTTGCCAAAGCGATGTCTTCCTCCAGCACGGGTCCATGACCACACCATTCAGAAAGGCGATGCCCTAAAATTAAGCGGTCATCTGCCAGCCGTAGGAGATACGTGAATAAAGCTTCTTGCTTTGTCATATTAACTCCTCTTTTTCACGACTTTCGGCACTGAGTAAAATTGCGGATGACGATAGATTTTATCGTTTGCCGGATCAAAAAACGGCCCCATATCCTCGGGAGTAGAGCTCACAATATGTTCTGCCGGAACTACCCAAATACTTACAGCTTCATTTCGCCGGGAGTAAACATCGCGTGCATTTTGTAAAGCCATTTCGGCATCCGGAGCATGTAAATTTCCTGCATGCTCGTGAGGTGCACCCGATTTCTTCTGGGTAAAAACCTCCCAAACCGGCCAGTCGTTAGTTATTTCACTCATATCTTATTTAAGAAGCCTTAATTGTGCGTAATTTTTGTTTTCGAGCATATTCGCTGGCTGCATCTCGAACCCAGGCTCCGTTATCCCAGGCTGAGCGTCGGGCATCCAAACGTTCTTTATTACAGGGGCCATCGCCATTTACAACGCGATAAAGTTCGTCGAAATCAATTGGACCAAAATCCCAATGGCCGATTTCTTCATTAAACTTTAAATCAGGATCTGGAATGGTTAATCCAACGGCATGTGCTTCTTCTACTGTACGGTCTACAAAACTTTGGCGTAATTCATCATTGGTTTTGGTTTTAACTTTCCAGTTGATGAGCTCAGAACTGTTGGGAGAATTACTATCGTGAGGACCAAACATCATGAGTGTAGGCCACCACCAGCGGTCAACGGCATCTTGTACCATTTTTTTCTGCTCGGGGGTTCCGTTAGCAAGTAAAGCAACGGCTTCGTAACCCTGCTTTTTATGGAAACTTTCTTCTTTACAAATTCTCAGGTTTGCCCGAGCATAAGGTCCATAGGAGCTTTTCGCAAGCATAGTCTGATTCACAATTGCAGCACCGTCAACCAGCCATCCGATTATTGGAATATCGGCCCATGTTAAAGTGGGGTAGTTAAAAATATTTGCGTATTTAGCACGCCCTGAGTGTAAATCTTCGATAAGTTGCTCACGGCTAACGCCCAATGTTTCAGTGCCGCTGTACAAATACAGACCATGACCCGCCTCGTCTTGTACTTTGGCTAATAATATCAGTTTTCTGCGCAATGATGGTGCGCGGGTTATCCAGTTACCTTCGGGTAACATCCCCACAATTTCAGAGTGTGCGTGTTGCGACATCATTCTGATTAATTGTTTTCTGAAACGCTCTGGCATCCAGTCTTTAGGCTCTATTTTTTCACCGGCTTCCAGTTTTCTGTTGAATTCATCTAAACGTGCTTGTTCTTCCATAAAAGCGCTTTTCTCGTTAAAGTTCATAGTTCGGTAACATAGATAGAGCCGCTAAAATTCACAAATAAATATTATTTAATCTGATTAGATTAAACTCGCCAACTCAATTATGTGATAACCGCTTTTGTTTTATTATTTTCCAATGTTTTTGACCCGGATTATTCACCAAAGCCTGCCACAACTAATTCGGTAAAATTTTCTTATCACACTAAATTTTTAATGAACAAAGCATTTACATATTTCTTCCGCAGATAACGGCTTATGCTTTATTTTCATATTCTCATGAATAATTCAGGTTTAAAGCATATTCCTTTTCATTAAAACTCTTACCTTTTGCGCATGCAAAAAAAGAAAAGCATGTCATCTTTTGATCAGCCAACGGTAACCATTGCCATACCTACCTATAATGAGGAAGAGCATATTGGTCGTGTAATCTTTGGTTTCATCAATCAAAATTACCCAAACCTGGAAGAAATTCTGGTTTGTGATGGTGGAAGTACAGATAAGACAGTCGGCATAGTAGAAGGCATTACGCAAAAATATCCTCAGGTGAAATTGATGCACAATCCTCAAAAGCATCAAACTTTTGCATTAAACCTGATGATAGAAAAAGCAAAGGGAGAGATTTTTTTACGTGCCGATTCTCATT
>SKIC01000191.1 GCA_007116685.1 Balneolales bacterium | reverse complement strand
GCAGCACCTCCTCAAGGGCTCCCAATATAAGACCATTATCCCTCCCTTTGCAATACCCCCTCTCAAACTATTTTATCATCTCCCCTAACCATCCTAACGTAGGTGCAGTTTTTTCAACTTACTCTGCAAAGTTGTAGGCTTTAAATTTAATAAGGCTGCTGCTCCATCATCACCATAAATCTTCCCCCTCGTGGCTTTCAATACGCTTTCGAGATATTTTTTATTCATTTCATCAAAGGGGATAATTTCATCTATTGATGTCTCTTCTCCAGGGAATAGCGACGTTTGACTTCCTTTTTTGTCATTATCCTCAGAAATAAACTCCAAATTCGAACCTTCATCTAAATTCGTTAATGCTTTTCTTAACAGTCGTTTCAACTCAACCCAATTATCAGACAGTTGATGATTGGCATATTTATAAGCTATATCATCTGTGATATGTAATTCTGAGATCCCCAAGGGTTTAATGAGAGCAGGAAATATATTCTTAACATAATGTAGTACGTCTTCAGGTCTTTTTCGTAATGGCGGTACCAGCACTTGTTGAAATCCTAATAAATAGTACAATTCTGAATTAAACCTGCCGGTTTCCATTAAATTTTCTAAAGATGCTGAAGTAGTCGCTACAATTCTAATATCAAAATCCTCACTAATAAGGTGCTCCAACACGCCTTGTAATATTTGTTGTGCCTCAGAATTCAAATTCTGAATATGTAGTAAAGACAAAGCTGCCTTATCAGATGATTTAGGTAACGCTTTTAATTCTTTTATAGCCTCAACAACCTCATTGGCCTCTTTCCTTGTATCGATTTCATATACTACGTAACCATCCAAACTGATTTTCTTTAGGAAGCTATGTGCCAATGTTGATTTCCCAACAAATTGCTCGCCTCTGATCAATACATTAGTCTTTATTTTTTGCTGTGTTGCTAATTGATTAACCACAGACTTCATAAGAGGAGATTCCGATATAATCTTCTTACTTATGTTTTTCTCTGTCTTACGGGTGGGGATGGATAATTCTTTGTTATAGAAAGTGACAGCAATAAATGGAGATCTGCTACTTTTAATTTTTATCAGTTTGAAATCGTAACTGAAATGTATCTCTTCGCCTTCTTTACTATAGAAGAAGCAGTTCTGATCTTTTTTGTCCGACTCATGCGTTCTTCGAGCGATGTCATCAACCAGCCACTCTAGCTGAGTCTGCACATGTGATGTATTTTCTGAAGCCAGAATAAATTCTTCCGGCTTATAGCCAAGTTCTTCGCTAATTGCTTCGTTTACGAACATTAGCTGAGCTTGCTCTTGTTCGTCAATTCGAAACAACATTATTACATCCGGAAGATAATCAAGAATTTCGCGCCAAAATGAATTTGTAACCTGCATAACCGTACCGATATTTCGTTAACTTTTCGTAACGATATAAAATTTTCACACAGACAGCAACACCGATATTACGCTTTTTTATTTGTCGTTTATACTATATCCGGAGGGGTCTTCCTCGTAATCTTTCAAGAACTTCATAGCAGCGTAAATTAGAGGTGTATCGAAAAGAGCGGCGAAAAACTTAAAGATATAGGAATTGAAGATGAGAATTACCAAAGCACCGATAGTAGAAATCTCAGAACCCAAGTTTCCATTTATATAGAGTATGGAGAGAATCACCGTGGAATCTACCAGCTGGCTTACCATTGTAGAAGCATTATTACGCAGCCAAAGATGTTTACCCTTAGTAACTTTTTTCCAAAAATGGAACAGTCTTACGTCTATCGTTTGTGCAACCAAATAGGCAATCATGCTTCCAATAGTATTTCCAACCATAAAACCATAAACCCCTTCAAACAGGCTTGTTCCACCGCTTGTTCCATAGGCATCGGGAAGGATATTTGCGACAGTCATCACTAGTAGCATAAAAACGTTCATAAAGAAACCAATCCAAACCACCAATTGCGCTCTTCGCCTTCCGAATAATTCGGAGATTAAATCTGTTGCCAAAAAAGTAATTGGGAAAGCAAGCAATCCAACGGGAATTATCATTGAATAATGCTCACCAGCTCTAATAATCTCCGGCACCAATGGCAGTAACCAATTCGGTATATCAAAAGATAGGAGCGTCACAAACTTCGTAGTGCCGATTATATTACCCATAACTAAGGCAGTGATAAAAATACCTGCCATAACCATGAAGAGCATATCTCGCCGGAACGATTTTTCGCTTGTATGAACTGCCATATATGATATTAGTGTTTGGTAATAGTTAGGCTAATAACCCAAATTAAATAAGCGTTCAACTTATTCCAGTAATTTTTTTTCAGAGAAAGTATTTCCATGAGTACACAATCCAAAAAGTTTGATTTATCGGTTACAGCAGTTACAATTTTTGAGGAGGCTGAGACCATACCCACAGTTAGCGATATGTGCTATCCTAATGATATTAGTGTTCTTGACTATTATGACTTATTCTCCAGCAGACTGAACGCTTTTCGATATTATTTTGAAACTATTCCTTTTCAATATTTAGAGATGACTTCTGAATTGGATGGCTATCAGGAGCTTGAGCCGGGTGAAAAACTCACGAATTTTGTACTCAGCAGTATTGATCAGCTAGATAACAGTCCTAAATCTACTAAACACTATTTTAATAGCCATCTCCAATTACAATCTAATTTCACAGATAATGCAGCGCATGTTATCTCTGAAATTCTAAAGCAAGACCAGCATATCCCATCTGTAAATCAACTATTCCTGAATAAAGCATCATTTAAAATTCTTGCAGTAGCCTACATTTCTTTGTTACGATATGCTGTTGAATCAGACAATCCTTCCCGGCAACGAACTTTTGCCCTTACTGAAAAACTAT
>SKIC01000096.1 GCA_007116685.1 Balneolales bacterium | reverse complement strand
TCAGAAGATAATGTTTGGGTAGGTTCCTATAATGGTGTTTTTCTCAAAACCGAGAGCTCATCCGTCTCATTCGATCGCTCTGATGGAGTTTCGAGTCTGACTATTCGTTTTCGTGCAATGGCTGCCGATGCAGAGAATCGCATTTGGATGGGCTCCAGCCATGGTTTGAATTACCTCCAGGCTGAGATGAATTCTTTTTACCCGACCCCATCGCCATCAATCATCCAATTTGAACAAGATGGCAGATGGATAGATATAGATTACCAGGAACTGCAAATCAGAGAGAACACTAATCAGGCTATTCAAATACATACACTCAGCTTCCCCCACGATAAGGTTGAATACCAATATAAAATTGATGGGTATTCAGAGCGTTGGCATCAATCCGAAACAGATGGTTTTGTGCTTTTACAACGTTTACCCAGGGGTTCGTACTCACTTCATGTCAGAGCTCAAAAAAAAGGACATCCTGTAAGCTCGGCTGTAATCATCCCGCTAAAAGTTTCACCTGTTTGGTATAATACGATTTGGGCACACGCCGGTATTCTGTTAGTGGTTTCACTCTTCATATTGTCTTATGTGCGCTTTAACAGAGCCCAAATGCGTCAAATCGAAGCAGAATCACGGTTACACAATGCACAAAAACAATTGCAAACCGTTCTGCTAAACACACCCATGATTTTGGTAAGCATAGACAGAGACGGAATTATCACTCATGCGGAAGGTCAGGGTTTACAATCTCTGAAATTGAAATCAGAATATCTGACCGGTAAACATTACAATACGCTATTTACGGATGAGCAGACCTTAAAAAGTATTCGCCAGATTTTCGATGGTGATACCATGGATCAGGCCCTCTTTACCAGCGGACATCAAACTTTTCAATTTGAGTTTCTGGTTAAGAAAAATCAGGCCAATGAACCGGATGGCGTTCTAGGAGTAGGTATCGATATAACCGACCGAATGAGTATCGAAAACGAATTAATCGATGCCAGAAATGTGGCTCTGAAAGAACGCGAAAAAGCAGAGATAGAGAAAGAGCGAGCAATTACCGCTGATCGGGCAAAATCGGTATTTATCGCAAATATGTCTCACGAATTGCGAACACCTCTCAATGCAATCCTCGGCTTTTCCCAATTGATAAAATCGGATGTAAAACTAGACAACAAATACCGTGATTACGCTGAAATTATGTTCAATAGCGGAGAGCATTTACTGAGCATGATTAATGACATTCTAGACCTTTCTAAAATTGAAGCCGGCAGATTAACACTACAAACAGAAATCACAGACCTTTCAGAATTACTAGGCCAACTTCAGCACTTATTTGAATATCAGGCGAGCTCGAAGGGTTTGGAACTGTACATCGAAAAAGAAGGTAAACTACCGGACTATATTCGTATAGACTCGGGGAAATTACGGCAGATTCTAATCAACCTGATAGGAAATGCCATCAAATTTACGTCAGAAGGATATGTGAAAGTGGTGTTGAGTGCAGAAGACAACAGATTACATTTTTCCGTCAAAGATACCGGGCAGGGAATCCCTGAGAATATGCTCGAAAAGATATTTCAACCCTTTGAACAAGTTGAAGGAAGTTTCAAACAAGGAACAGGCCTGGGACTTGCAATCAGCCAAAAACTGGCCCAATTAATGGACGGTACTCTCACCGTATACAGTGATCAGGAAAACGGCTCCGAATTCATCCTAAATCTTCCCTTTGTGTTTGCCCACGATAAAAAAACAAAAGGAAAAGCTATCGATGTTTCGGCCTATGATTATTCCGGCTTTACAGGAGCTGATTCATTTCATGTTCTTGTGGTTGATGATAATTACGATAATAGAAAGCTGTTACAAGCTATGCTTACGCCATTAGGTATAACTTGTGATGAAGCCAGAGACGGCCTCGAAGCCATACAAATGGCTGACGAAAACGACTATAATCTGATTATTATGGATATCGTAATGCCTCTTATGGATGGTAGGGAAGCACAAAAAAGGATTACCCAAACCGAAAAAGGCAAACGTGTGCCCATTATTGCATTAACTGCCAGTGGATTAAAAAGAGACAGAAAAATCTTGTTGGAACAAGGGTTTAATGCCTATATCCGTAAACCTTTTTACCTATCTATTTTGCTCCGCGAGATGGAGAAATTATGCGGTATTACATTCATAAAGAAAGACGGCAATGGCAAAGATGAAAATACTAGTGGAAAGAATGCAGATACAATCTATGAGATTGTGACAAGTCTAAAAAAGAGTATGAAGGCTAAAGAATTTGAAAAAATCAAAGAGGCTGCTGAATTATCGGATTTTAATCATTTGGAGCTTCTTATTTCTACATCAACTTCCGAAATACCCCACCTGAATACTCTTAAAAAAGCTATCGCAGACAAAGACTACATGTTTGTTATGAACCTCGCAGAGTATATGGATCAGGGCTAATATCTATCTGCTTTTTTTCTAAGTAATTATCAAGCAATAGTCTGCGTGAGTATCTAACTTTAAGCAATTCTAAATAAAACCCGACTTTTTCATGGAACAAGCCACAAACCCGACCATTGCCATTATTGGAAGTGGAAAAATGGGTGAAATTATTACCTATCGTTTACTTGAAACGAAATTCACGACAGCTAGCAACATCATTACCACCGATCACGATGAAAATCGATTGAAATTAATCGAGGATAAATTCGGTGTTCAAACCAGCACAGATAACACTATCGCTGTTGAAAAGGCTGATATCGTGATTTTGTGTATCAAACCGCAAAACACCTCCTCTGTACTATCCGCTTGTTCAGAAGCTTTCCATCCGGATAAAATCTGTGTGAGTATCATGGCCGGTGTTACTACCGAAATACTGGAACGTTATCTGCCGGATAACACTCCTGTAATCCGCACTATGCCAAATACTTGTGGACGTATTGGAAAAGGTATGACGGTTCTGACAAAAGGCTCCAAAGCAACCGATGAACATCTTGCCAAGATTACCGCCATTTTCAATTCGCTCGGCGAAACTGAATTTTTGGATGAAAAACATTTCGATGCCGTTACAGCACTCAGCGCATCCGGCCCTGCTTTTGTGTATTTATTTATAGAAGCCATTGCCGATGGTGGTTTGAAATGCGGCCTGCCGCGTGATGTCGCTATCCGAATGGCCGCTCAATTGTGTCAGGGAGCTGCGGCTATGGTCAGCGAAACCGGACAACACCCTGCCCTGCTCAAAGACGAGGTGACAACCCCCGCAGGCTGCACCATCGATGGTTTGCTGGAAATGGAAGCCGGTGGAATTCGCGTCACCTTAATCAAAGCCGTTGCTGAAGCAGCTCGGCGAGCCAAAGAATTGGGTCAATAATTATTTAATCAGGATTCAAAAAATGAGTGGATTGATCATTCCTTCTCAGCGTATGCAGGACCTACCTGAATATCTGTTCGGTAAGCTCAACGCTGAAAAACAAAAGCGCCGAGCCGAAGGTAAAGATATTATAGATTTTGGGATGGGAAATCCCGACATGCCGGCATCCCGGGAAATTGTGGAAAAAGTGCATGAGGTAATCGACGATGACAAAGCGCATCGCTATTCCCGCGCGACCGGAATTCCACATTTACTGCTTGCCGTGGCCGACCATTACAAAGAGCAATATGGCGTCCATCTCGATCCGGAAAAACAAGTAATTGCCACCATTGGCAGCAAAGAAGGATTATCACATCTAACCCTTGCCTTACTTGGTCCTGGAGATTCATGTGCGGTTCCCGCCCCCTATTTTCCCGTACACATGTGGAGTGCAATCATAGCCGGTGCAGAGGTTCAGAATTTTCCCGTTACCAATAATCCGGATGTCTTAATCGCATCTCTGGAATCTTTACCGGTAAAGCCTAAAGTCGTTTTCCTGAATTATCCTCATAATCCCACAGGCACAACCGTAGAACGCTCCTTTTTCGAAAAAGTGGTTCCGTACTGCAAGGAAAAACAAATCATCATTATCCAGGATTTTGCTTATAAAGATATCACCTATGATGGATACAAAGCCCCAAGTATGCTGGAAGTTGAAGGTGCGGAAGATATCGCTGTGGAATTTTTCACCATGAGTAAATCCTATAATATGGCGGGCTGGCGTTGTGGTTTTTGTGTGGGAAATGCTGAGATAATTGCGCATTTGGCTCGAATTAAATCCTTTTTTGATTACGGAATGTTCACTCCCATCCAAGTGGCTGCTATTACCGCTCTCCGAAAAGGACAAGGACAAGTAGCCGAAATTGCACAAAAGTATGAAAATCGCCGAAACACACTGGTTGAAGGATTAGCTCGATACGGTTGGCATATCCCAAAAGAAAGAGGCGCTATGTTTGTTTGGGCTCCACTCCCTGAGGCTCATCAGGAAATGGGCTCCCTCGCCTTTGCGGAATGGCTTCTCAACGAGGCAGATGTATTGGTATCTCCCGGAATAGGATTTGGGCCAAGCGGCGAAGGTTATGTGCGTATGAGCCTGGTGGAGAATACCCAACGCATTCGACAAGCTGTACGAAATATTGGGAAAGTTTTGGGTAAATAATTGATTTTTCTGAAGGATTAAGTCATCGCTAACTGTTTCCTGTTAACATACCAGATACGGAATCATCATTTGTAATCAGTTTATAAAGAGCCGCTTCTATTATGATGAATGAATCTCCAAAGAAGTTATCCAGCAAGGAAAAATGGATTCTTTTCTTCATCCTGATAGTAGCCGCATTTCTCAGATTCTATGACTTGGAATCTGAGTCTTTATGGAATGATGAGCTTTCGACCTGGAAAAGAGCCTCACTGTCGAATGTAAGTGAAACCATACAATTCAGCAGGAAATATGATGTACATCCCGCAGGCTATCAAGTTTTCATGCATGTCTGGGTAAAAACTTTCGGAGATAGCGAGAAATCCCTGCGCACTCCATCTGCAATAGCCGGACTCTTTGCTGTCTTACTCATCTTTCTTTTTACTCGTAAAATTTTCACCACTCAAATTGCTCTGGCATCCTCGTGGTTTTTGGCCATCAGTTGGTTTCCATTGTATTATGCCCGCGAAGCACGGTCCTATTCTCTACTGCTCATGGCGGCGCTGCTGATAGTTTGGATTGGAGAATTGTACCTGAAGCATAAAAGCAAATGGTATGGAATACTGCTCGGGTTCTGTTTATTACTCGCTGCATATCTGCATTATTTCGGTTTACTTTTCGCTGTGGGGTATATGGTTTTCATGATTCTAAGAAGTGCTTCCATAAAAGCTCATATCATTCCTTTATCCATTTTTATCATTGGATACCTTCCCTGGCTACCTTACCTGTTTTTGCAACAAGGCTATGGCCCAATCTATATCACCTTACCTTCTTTTTTTGATTTTTTCAGGTGGATTCGTCTCGTTTTGGCGAATTCGAACCTAGTGCTCCTGCTCTTTTCTCTGACATTTGCTTTCGCCGTTTTTAAGAAGAATCACGCTTTTCAATCACCCATTTCTTTTTGGATGCTCAGCCTATGGCTTTTTCTGCCCTGGGTGATTGCCTACATCATTTCAGCATTTCTCTTTCCCGTACTCACCTTTCCTAATATGATTATTGCTTTGCCCGCAATGCTCATACTTCTTGCTGCTGTACCGCTGATGGTTAGCCATTCAAGAGTACTCTTTTTGGGATGGATTCTAATCGTCACAAGTTTCAACATCTACGATCTGTTTTTCGACAGACAGTTTTTCCACAGCCCACAAAAACAAGAAATACGAGAAGCGGTGTACCATCTGAATCAGGAAGCAAATGTTGATGAACTAATTTTTGTAACAGCCTGGGATATCGACTACCTAAATTATTATTTGAACCACTTTGGAAGTGATTTACATGCAACTTCCCTCATTTATGAAGAATCAGACCTAAGCAAAATAAAGTCCGCCTTAGAAAACGAAAACCACACACAGTTCTGGCACATCATCCTGCATCGCAGGCCACAAGATGCATTGCAAGTCCGCCTGGAAGAAGAATTTCAACGCTCTCAACAAAAAGAATTCAGAGGTGCAAAGGTGAGCAGATATATGATGAGGAAATAGTGCAAACAAGGCACGACTTCCGAAGACCCTTAACCTGAGTTCGATTTTAAGTAAAAATGTTTAGCACTCTTCCTAATTTTATTACCACAGATGATAAATTTTTTAACCACAGAGGACGCAGAGTTATACACAGAGTTTTGATATAGCCGTAATTACTTTTTTAGCCACAACGGGAAAGAAAAACTCTGTGTAACACTGTGCAAAACACTGCGTTACTCTGTGGTTTAAAATGCCGAAAGTAATTAAGCTCCCTTTGTTTTAAACAAAAATGATTTTTCCCAATTAATAAGAATCCAATTAGATAAAAATCGAACTCAGTTTTAGAGCATTAGCTTTGTTTCATTGCTTTTTTCGCTCTCGTATCCAATCGCGCATAGCTTCCGGACTCATTACTTCTGGATTACCAAAGTCTTTTTCGCCGGCGTTTTTGAGTTCTTTGGGTAAATGGTCGATGATTTTTTCCAAATCTTTGTAATCCTCAACTTCTTCTTCTATAACTTTTGCCATTTCCCGGCTAGGTGCTGTCTGCAACAAATCATAGGCTTTCATGGAACTGGTCAATCCTTTTAAGAGCGTCTCCCAGGTTGTCATAGGCACCTGTTTTGCCGTAGCGGATTCAGCGGCAGAATCAATAAATGCGAAGGGAATTTGGGCGAAGGCAATATCTTTGGATATAAAAGCGGCAATCCAGTCCGTATCGAAAGAATAGTCGAATACGGTGGGATTTTTGATAATCTCTTTCAGTAACTGACAATCATACAATTTAAACGCGGCTTGTGTATCTGCAATGTTTTTGGAGAAAATGGCATGCCCCACCATACGCTGCATGTGACGCAGGTTTTTGATTCCGATTCCCCAGCGGGCAGCATCTTTTACCAATACCGATTCCGGATGTTTTCTGTTGCCCAGCACTACTTTTTTCTCATTTTCCATGTAGGGTTTCAAGAGCAATCCGATTTGGCCGAGATGCACAGAATTATCCGCATCGGTATAAATTACCGCATCTGCGTTATTCTCTATCGCAAGCATACTGCCATAAATTACAGCACCGCCCTTTTTGGAATCATTCACCGATACAAGATTCCTCAGCGGACCGGCATCTGTAGGGATGGCATCCTTCAGATATGCAACATGTATATGCTCGTTTTTGGGAGATTCAGCCGCTATTTCCTCCGCAATCTTTCCACTTCCATACGGACAACCGTCATCCACAGCATAAACCGACCAGGCAACTTTTGTGTCGGCACATGCCCACTCCAGCTGCTTGATTTTTGCACACAGAGCATCTTCCCCATTGGGATTAGATTCCGATTGAGGCTTCAAACGATTTTGTTCCCCCCACATCGCAAAAACCACCGCAATATGCACCGGCTTAGCAATGGACTTCAAATTCATTCTAGACTTACAAAGCATGACCGCAATTCGAAATTCGAGCGGAGTATCATCCTTTTTCGCAAGCTCAGAAAGCGCCTCTACAGAAATTTCGGAATTTTCCAGCATCTCATCAGCCAATTCCAATAATCTGTCCTGATCTGAGGTACTTGCTATATCAAAAGAATCCGAGGATTTATCCAACCACTGTCTCATTATTGCTTGATTTGCCATTATTCTATAGAAATTGAGATGAAAACGAACTAAAGTGGCTTTAAAATAGGATATTTGGGGGTGGCTGGAAATAAGAATATGAGAATGAACTCAAGACTTAATTCGATCACCACACACAGATTAAAAATTTCACAATCAATACTATTTATTGTGACTATTTAAAGAATTCTGATAAACACCACTTCCAAAAAACACAAAAACCTGCCTATAAATACATATAGACAGGTTTTTAATATGTGGGCCCAGAGGGATTTGAACCCCCGACCAATCGATTATGAGTCGACTGCTCTAACCGCTGAGCTATGGGCCCCTATTCCTAGTTAGGAAAAATGAATAGCCTCAAATATAAGATGATTTATCGTTGAGAGCAATCATTGAAAGACACTAATTATCGCAGTGGCTTCAGCTTCGCAATAGAAATCCAGCATCCCTCCTATTTCCGCTTAGCAATCTTTCATGTACCTTTCAGCAGTACATCAACAATCCCATTTTTATCAATGAAAAGTAAAAAGCGCTTCACGTTTAATTTCTTTCTGCTTAGCCATGTGCCAAAAGTAGCTTATATCTCAATTTTTCTGGCGGCTTTGTTGCTGTGGTGGTATAGCACTATTAATCAAGACTTCGCACTTGATTTGCTTTCTGAACTGATTGGGATTGCGTTTTTGATGCTTATTCTGGATGTGTTGCTGGTCAAATCAAAAACCAAGCGTTGGAAAATTGTGCGGGATGATGTGGATTATCTCATCTCCAGAAATGTAAACCGGCTCAGAGATGGAATTTGTACTCGTTTTTTTAGTTTCCAACCCGAAATAAAATTGGAAGACGATGACAGACTTACCGAAGATTCTATCCGTCAACAGAGAGGTATATTTTTAGACAAATTGGCTAATACGGAAATCCCCAAGCTAACTAATATGCTGAATGCTCAGGAGGCTTTTAGCGAAACTTCCTATGAATACCTCAACGAAAAAGCCAATGATATCTGGGATATCATAAATATGAAGTATTCCGAATATCTGGAGCCCGAACTGGTCTCTCTCCTAATTCAACTCCATACGCAGATAAAAGACGCTTGTAGCCATATCCGGCAATATCGAAAATCGGAGCGTTTTGTGAACGATAAAGAACACTATATGGATACCGGTTTACTTGGCCTCAGCAAATGCTTATCCAAGATTATAACAATCCTGAATACCCTAAAAGAAGAAGGCTATTCCCGTCAGGCCATTATGTTTGAAGATGAGGCAGCTAATTAATCCCGTCTGACCAAACGATACCCCCGCTCTCTCGGACCATAAATATGCAAGCCTTCTGTGTTATACATGGCGAGATGGTACACTATTCCCTCACTGTCAATCTGCAAGGAAACACGCGCAGAATGAGCTGCTTCCACGAATTGGGATAAATAATCAGGATTGACGAATTCAATCGTACCCTTCCAAACGCCATCGGAATATTGAAGCGGCAAATCCAAATCCGGCATGTAGGTAAAGTTCTCTAGTGCCAAACCATCCGGACGCTCCCCTTCGGCTAAATTCGATGCGTCATAATGCCTCATCATTATGGAATCATCCTCGGCAGTAAGCACCCAAATTTGGCGGTTATAAGGACGATTTTGACTTCGGATAGTGGCTCTTTCGTGGAATATGACAGCATCATAAGTCCCATCCAGTTCAACAGCCGATTGCCGCCAGGTAATTATGGCATTATAATCCTGTGGACGTTCTGTAGTTACAAAAAAGCCTGAAATGCTTTGTTTTAAGTCGGATAGATTTTGAGCATCTGAAATCCCCGAAATGCCCCCTATATATAGCAGAATTAACCCTAATACTCTTTTCTTCATGCGATACCCATCATTTGATATTTTTCAAACTTTTAAAACATATATACATTTATCATTAAAAGCAATAGATATACTTTTAAACAAATGATATACACGACTTTATGCAGCAGTATATAGAATCAAAGCCTTCAGACTGAGTCTTAATTTTTACACTTTCAGAACAAATATTATAATGCAATTTTTTTTCATTTAAATTAGTACCCAAACCGCCTACTAAACAGATGAAATAATCATAAATGTAATTTTCACTTGTTCTACAATAATTTTGACTGTTTTATTTGAAATTTATTTTCAGTATCAGTAACATATTTGCACAGACTACTGAAGTTTTTTCAGTCGTTTTCCGGCAGTCCAAACTAGTCCTTGGTCAGCCACTCCGCATCAGCAGCCTATTTTATCAGGTAATTTTATGGATGGTACATCACTCTGCTCCCCTTTTGATGCCAGGCCTTTGGCGCTGATAGCTATGCGTATCTCACTCCAAAAGATTCATCCCTATATCTTTGAATTATGAAAAAATTAATCCTTCTTGCTACACTTATATCTATAGGATGGTTGGCATTCTCCTGCCACAGTAGCAATAATCAAATCAAAACAGCATCTGATATGCCTGAAAACTACGAATCAAAAATTGACTCATTGATTGCAATGATGACTCTCGATGAGAAAATCGGGATGATTCATGCAAGCTCTTCGTTTACCTCTGGCGAAGTACCTCGCTTAGGAATTCCTGAGTTGGTTTTCTCGGATGGTCCTCATGGGGTTCGCCACGAGCACGGGCGTGGATGGTTTGCTCTTGAAGGCTACGATGATCAAGCCACTTATTTACCTGTTGGTATCAATCTCGCTTCTACCTGGAACAGAGATTTGGGATATGAGTTTGGAGTTGTTTTGGGCAATGAAGCCAAAGAACGAGGTAAAAATGTACTTCTAGGACCGGGTATTAACATCATTCGAAGCCCCTTGAATGGACGTAATTTCGAGTATTTGAGTGAAGACCCCTTTTTGACAGGACAGATGGGCGTAGGTTACGTGCTCGGACTTCAGGAGCAGGGAGTAGCGGCTTGCCCAAAGCATTATGCTGCAAATAATCAGGAAACCGATCGTCATAATATCGACGTTTTGATTAGCAAAAGAGCACTTCATGAGATTTACTTCCCCGGTTTCCGTGATGTGGTTATTGATGGCGGTGCCTGGAGTATTATGGGTGCCTACAACAAAATTAACGATCAGTATACCACGCATCACGAATAT
>SKIC01000315.1 GCA_007116685.1 Balneolales bacterium | reverse complement strand
TTTATTTACGGTATTGAAATCGTTTGGACCATTTCTGATAGCTTCTATCCACTCATCAATATTTGTGTATTTTTTACCATTCAAACGTTTTTTGGAGAGTTCGTATGCCCGTCTTCTAACTTTCAGAATTCCGGGTAAAACACCCTTTCTGTTCACACCGCGAAAAATACATTGGCGGATTTCCTCCCAAATATAGAGCGCATGTTCTCTGATTTCTTTTGGAGTTCTCCAGGCTTGTTCATTCTGAAAAACCAACTCAGAAACTCTGAGATTCAATTTCTTGCAGGTCTCAATTATATCTTTTGAGGAATGGCAAGGATGTTCGGTAGTCTTGGAATCGTTTTTGATTTCCTCATCCCCCTGCCCCTCTTTAACCACAAAACCGCCACCAATGGAGAAATAGTTTTCCTGTATGGTTTCACCATTTTTCAATTGCGCAATAAAACGCATTCCGTTCGGGTGAAAATCCAGACTAATACCAAATTCGAAAACGATGTGCTTATCGTAGTTAAATGGAATCTCATGATGATTATCCAACAAGAGATAACCACGCTGCTTTATATCCTCAATTTTTTCAGGGATGGTTTCAGTGTCAATTTGAGTGAAATCATATCCGCTTAATCCCATCATTACTGCGATAACCGTGCCATGACCATGACCGGTTTTTGCGAGAGAACCATACAAATAGGTCGTAACTTCCTCCACCTCTTCCAGGGCAACTCTGTTTTGGAGATGTTTCAAAAATCGCTCTGCAGCCGACCATGGTCCCATGGTATGCGAACTGGATGGACCAATCCCAACTTTAATAATTTCAAATGCGCTAATAGATTCCATTGTGTTGAATAAAGTTAGTTAGGTGGATGTACAGAGCGAAAAACAGAAATCGTTTACAAATCAGGAACTCAAATTGAGCACAAACTTTTCTCCGGTGGCATCAGGTTTGAATCCAATTTTTGTCAAATACTTTTGGTGAATCTCATTTCCGGGGTCTGCTTCAAATCTCTTCAAGCCTTCTTCACGGAAATAATCCTGACTTTCCTGAAACACAAATTGCCCTACTCGCATATCACGATAATTGGGGATTACAAAGTCCAAACGTACTTGCATAATGCCGTCTTTATTAATTTCGCCAAGTACAACACCGGCAGGAACCATGTCTCTCAAAACAAAGAAAGCAACGGTTTGAGGTTTCATCTCATGGTTAAAATCCGGTTGAAATTTGAGGATGTCGGTCTTGTAGAATTTCAAGAAATATTGGAGGTAATCACTATCCGGGCGGACTTTCATAAACTTGAAGTATTCCTTATTGCGCATCATGCCAATCAAATAGTACGCATTTACCAAAACGATAAATCCGTTCAGTGCTGCTACAGGAACGGATGTTATCAAAACTCCGTAGAGAGAAAAAAAGGCGGCTCCGGTCATATTCACGATTCTGAGTTTAACAATTTGACTCATCATCATCGAAACGGCTATCAGAACCGAGGCTACATATCCTATTATTTCGTAAGCTATTTGGGCTTCCATACCTTCCAATCATTAGTGTTATAATCTGTGCAAAGATAAGAATACTCGCATTTAGATGAGGATGATATTTGCGTAAATTATCACTAAAAACCGCTACCAATTAAAATGTGATTATGTCGGATTCAAACTCGAAAATATCAGAAGGAACTTTACTCTGGAAACCCGGTTCTGAAGCACTCTCTTCATCAAATATGACCAAATTCCGACTGTGGGTAAACGCAAACAAAAACAAAGATTTTAAAGATTATCAGGAACTTTGGCAATGGTCGGTTACGGATATCGAAGACTTTTGGGGCACCATTGCGGAATACTTTAATGTAAAATTCCATCAACCCTATTCATGCGTTTTAGAATCTCGTAAAATGCCCGGCGCAGATTGGTTTCCCGGTGCTACCTTAAATTTTGCAGAATACATTTTATCGCAAAAACAGCAATCGCCAGCTATTATTTTTAAACGTGAGTATGAAAAAAACCAAAAGATGAGTTGGGCTGAACTTGAAACAAAAACGGCAAAATTAGCTGGGTTTTATAAGAAACTTGGTATTCAAAAAGGCGATAGAATTGCGGCCTATATTCCCAATATCCCCGAGGCCATCATTGGCTTTCTTGCTGCTTCTTCTATTGGTGCTATTTGGTCGAGTTGTTCGCCGGATTTCGGTGTGGATAGCGTTATCGACCGCTTCTCGCAAATACAACCTAAACTTCTTTTAACTATTGATGGCTATTCCTATGGTGGAAAGGATTATAACAGATTAGATCGTGTTTCAAAAATCCAAAGCGAGTTGAAGGATTTAGAGCATACTTTAGTCATTCCATACTTGAGTGAGAAACCGGATGTAAACACTTTGCATGATTCCAAAAATTGCAGTTTGTGGACTGACATTTTAGACTCAGAAGTGCACGAACTAAACTTCGAGCCGGTGCCATTCAAACATCCGCTTTGGGTGCTGTATTCCTCAGGTACTACGGGGTTACCAAAGCCCATCACTCATGGTCATGGCGGCATGTTGCTGGAAAAACTAAAGTATATGGATTTGCATGCTGATGTAAGTCCCGGTGATCGTTTTTTCTGGTTTACAACCACAGGCTGGATGATGTGGAATGTCGTGGTGGGTGCGCTATTGAGAGGAGGAACGGCAGTTCTCTATGATGGAAATCCCGCCTGGCCGGATATGTACGCCCTTTGGAAATTCGCTGAGGAAGCAAAGATGACTACTTTCGGAACTAGTGCCACATATTTGATGAACTGCAAAAAACAAGGCTTACAACCTGCGGAAAAGTTCAATTTAAAATCACTCAAATCTGTAGGCAGCACCGGTTCTCCCCTTCCTCCGGAAGGTTTCAAGTG
>SKIC01000116.1 GCA_007116685.1 Balneolales bacterium | reverse complement strand
TGATTAAAATTACCGGATATATATACAGGCCTTTTGTCTTCACTAGGGGTTTCAAGGCTTATATTTATTTTTCCTGATGGAGAATCTGTTTTCAAATCAATCATGGCTGATAATAAAAAAATGACCGCCAAAGATAGCATTATTTATGAGTTTAATGAGTGAAACATTATTCGGATTTCTAACTCAAAAGTAAAAATCCAAAATCTGCAGTAAATGTAAGCCAGATTATTAAGCAGCGAAAACCAAAAATCCAGTTTACTTTCTAGAAAAGCCAAAACAAAAATTTGTGCTATTTGGTATTTTAAAACAGTTATTTCGTTAACTTGTTGAGAATATTAGGACAATTTACCAACCCCACGAGTAGATGGATAGTTTTCAAAGTTTCATCAAAGAATATGGTGGTGATCCGGATTTTAAGGCATTAATCCTGGATACTATTTCACAGTATTTTCCTGAGCATCTTAGTAAACTTAAGAAGTTTTTTTCAGAGGGGGATTATATCTCTCTAAGAAAACAAGCCCATGCTATGAAAGGATCAGCCGCAAGCCTTGGCATGAAAGAGATTGCAGAGTACGCGCTAATTATTCAAACACTCGAGGTAGACGATGCTGTTGTTTACGAGCAACAAATATCCAAAATAGAGCAAGAATTATCTAATGCAGAAAAGATTCTTGCTGATTCTGGCTTGTAAATAGTTACCAGGAGGCTTTGAAAAATCAGGATTTTTGTTCAAGATCGAGGCCAGAAGGATTTTAAAACCGCAGCATATTGGCATATGTGAGGTTTTTAAAATCCTGATAACGAAGATATTGGGCAACAAGACGGTTTTGCAAAGCCTCCTACCAGTTAATTCTTCCTCTTCTTGGAGTTTCTTCTACAGGTTCGTCTTCCGGCATTTCCAAAATCAAGCCCTGAGGTGCTTCGAAAGCTTCTGTACTCCAAGGAGCATTTGGATCTTCGGTAGCACGTTGAATGAATCCTCCCACAATCGGTAGTGCTGTTCTGGCTCCCTGACCTTCGGCCGAGCCTCTTGGCCAACGTATACGGCGATCTTCGCCACCTACCCAGGCGCCCATCACAATGTGAGGCATCATAGCCATAAACCAACCGTCGGCACTGTTTTGTGTGGTTCCGGTTTTACCTGCAACATCCTGCCTAACACCGAATTGCCATCCCATACGCACACCGGTACCGAAATAACGGTTTCCATCCATATCAGTACCACCACGAATTACACCACGCATCATATCAATCATGATATAAGCCGTTTCCGGACTCATCACTTCTTCCCGGTATTCAGGATGATATTCTACAAGGATATTGCCATCACGGTCTTCAATTCGGCTGAGAGCGATGGGTTCTATATGCACGCCTTTGTTCGCAAATGTGGTATAAGCACTGGTCATTTCCAGCAAAGATGCCTCAGCAGTACCTAGCGCAATAGATGGAAATGAATTGATTGGAGAGCGATTTACACCAAGTCTACGGGCAAAATCAGCGATACGCTCGCCGGCAGGGAATAAATCTTCAAGACGGTTTGTGCCCGGATTTCCAGCCAATTCCGGAAGCAATCGCACGGTTACATTATTCAAACTTCTGGAAATTGCCTGGCGTAGATCAATCATTTCGGGTCCGCTAGGGATACTAGGATCTCTAGGCTCCCAACTATCACCATTTCGGGCAATAAAACTTACCGGATATTTAGAAAAACGGTGATATGGGCGATAGCCATTATCAATAGCCAGGGCATACACAAAAGGCTTGAAAGTCGAACCCGTTTGGCGTCTGCTTTGATATACGTTATCACGTTGAATACGGCTGTAATCCGAACCACCAACCCAGGCTAAAATATTACCATTGGCTGGATCAATTGCTACAAATGCACCTTCTAATTGTGTGTGAACTCGCTTTACAGAATCAATAAAAGCTTCGTTCATTTTTAGAGAATCCAGCACTTCACGACGGGTTCTGTAACCGAAAAATCCATTTTTGTAGCGGTCAGTTTGCTCGATGAAGCTATCCAGAAAGAGGGGATATTCTTCCCACAATTTATCCATATAGCCAAGACTATCAGATTGCGTGGTCCACTCACGCTCAAAAACTAACTGAAGATCATTTAAATGGCTTTCCAAAGATTGCTGTGCGTGATGCTGAAATCTGGAATCAAGCGTAGTGTAGATTACAAGTCCATCGCGGTGTAAGTCGTAACCGTTTTCTCTGGTCCATTGTTGCACCTGCTGACGAATATAATGGCCAAAATATCTGTTCTGCCGTCCCATTCTGAATGGAGGATTATAATCCAGTTCTATGGGCTGATTTCTCAGAGAAGCAAATTCCTCATCCGTAATGAAACCATGACGGTTCATTTGGGCTAAAACTACATTTCGTCTGCGAGTTGAAGCTTCCGTTCTGGTTCTTGGGTTGAAGGTGGTTACAGCACGGAGTGTTCCGATTAATGTGGCTGCTTCCAAGACAGTTAAATCACTGGCCGGTTTATTGAAATGCACCATAGCAGCGGTTTCAATACCAAAAGAACTATTACTGAATTCTACTGTATTCAGATACATTTCCAAGATTTCACGCTTGGTGTAATTTTGCTCAATTTGGATGGCTGTAAGAATCTCTCGAAACTTTCTGGTAGGAGTAACCTCCCGACCAATAGAGCGATACAGGTTTCTGGCAAGCTGCTGAGTAATTGTAGAACCACCTTGTGGGTTTCCCCGAACGAAGTGATACGGAATAGCCAATGTTCTGTAAAGGTCAATTCCCCAATGCTCATAAAATCTGTGATCCTCTACAGCTACTAAGGCATCAATAATGTTTGGAGAAATATCCTCATAGCGGATATACGTTCTGTTTTCTGTGAAGTATTTATCAAGTACTT
>SKIC01000293.1 GCA_007116685.1 Balneolales bacterium | reverse complement strand
ATGAACACCCTTCAGAAAATAGTTAGCGGTAGTGGACAAACCTATTACGAAGTATTAGGGTTGGGAGAAGTGTCAGGCTTAGATCAATGGAATGAAAAGTTAATTAAAATCGACGAAATCGTCGATTTTAATAAGGGCCGTTTGGTATTCCAAAGGGTGGTAGTCACCCATCTGGTATCACCAGATGGGGAACTCTTTTCCCCAGAGGAGGAGATCATCACCATCTGGTGATGATCTTTTCCCCAGCTTAGGGAGACCCTATCAAGGGTCTCCCACTGAAAAAAGAATCTCTTAATTGAGATTCTTTTTTTAGGCTATCCAGATACTGTTCAACTTCGGAAACATCGGTTTTTAGAATACCTGCTAACTCTTTTGCAGACTTAGAGTCCTTATTTTTTTGGATGTAATTCCGTTGCTTGGTTGTTAACGCCATTCGTCGATTTGCCTTATCCAACTTTCCATTTTTCTTCAGAAATACCGGCTTGTTTGTTTTCATAGCGAGCCAGTACGAATAACAAATCTGACAATCTGTTCAGGTAGCGTATGGTATCCGGAGATATTTCAATTGTTTGGATACAGTTTATGCATGCTCTTTCAGCGCGGCGGCAAACGGTTCTTGCAATATGAATGGATGATGAGGATGAGGTTCCTCCCGGATGGATGAAAAAACGCATGGGCTCTAATTCTGAATCCAAATCGTCTATAATGTCTTCAATACTCTGGATGTGTGAATCTCCAATCCGATCGATTTTTTCTTTCTTTCCGATAGGAGTAGCCAAATCCGCTCCAAGCACAAAAAGCTCATCTTGTAAATGATGTAGTATTTTCTGAGTTTTTTCCGATTGGTTAAAAGATAATGCTAATCCAAGTACAGAATTTAGTTCATCTACGGTTCCATAAGCTTCAATGCGATCATCTGTTTTTAAAACTCGTTTTCCTCCGAATAAAGAGGTTTCTCCCTGATCTCCGCGCTTAGTATATATTTTCATGATAAGATTTAGGTTTTATTTGATTAGCATCATCTTTTGGACAAATTGTTGCCCCTCAGTTTGTAGAACGGCAAGATACAAACCAGATGGTAATTGTGAGGCATCGAATATTATTTCATGAATTCCTGCCGGTCGATTTCCGTCAGCTAAAATCGCAACTCGTTGACCAATACTGTTGTAAATGGTTAGGCGGATTGTGGTTGCTTCTGGTAAGTCGAATCGGAGATTTGTAACCGGATTAAATGGATTAGGATAGTTTCCATGAAGTGCAAATTCGGTAGGGATGTTATCTTCTATAGTTTCTGTAGAAGTTGCCAAATCTATTGTGATGCTTCTGTTGAGTTCCGTCACAGTTTGTTCTTCTATGCTACCGTCTGGGAATGTTACGATAACATGCGCTGATTCAGCATCACCCAAACCAAAAAATACGGGACCAATTACCGGAGAAAACAAACTTTGTCCTCCTACCCAACGGCTCAACGTGCGCTCTTGTCCACCTATGGTTGCACGCAACGACACTTTGGTACCAGGCAATAATGAGGAATGATTTCCACGAGTAGAAATAGGATTTACTCTAAGCCAGTTATTTTCGACCGAAGTATTCAAAAACAGTTCGTTATTGTTGAAATAATTTGTGATGAATAAATCGGGACGCCCATTATCATTGAAATCCAACAAAGCAGCACCAAAACTAGCTCTGTCGGCTTCTGTTACCAATTCACCGGCATTGATTTGAATGAAATTTGGTCCGTCAATAGATTCTAACAATACATTAGGATTGTTGAATTGAATGTCTGTTATGAATACATCGGTAAATCCATTCAGGTTGTAATCAAGAAATACCAAATCACTTGGTGAACTGCGAAAACTGCTAAGAAATGCTTCGTTATGTCTGCTGAAATTAAGTTCACCCTCGTTTCGGTACATTCGCATGGGAATAGAACCAATATCATTTAGAAACAGGAGGTCAGGAAGTCCATTCGAATCAAAGTCAAAACTGGCTACTCCGGCAGATTGATAAGGAGCATCAGTAATTCCGGGTACTTGAATTCTGGTAAAAGTTACATCAGGATTACCTCTGTAGAACTCAATAAATGAAATCCCGGTAAGTGTATTTCTATTCGTGACAACGATTTCCGGCCAGCCATCACCATCAAGATCTCTGATTAAATGCGAAACAGCGTAATTATTTCTAGATGTGATATCACCGGCACTTACAGAAACATAGGTGCTATCGTTCTCAAATAGCAAAATCTCATTCGTTTGCCCGGAAGAATTGGTAATAAATAAATCCAGGAATCCATTTTTATTGAAGTCGTAAAAACTTGCACCGGTGGAAGTTCTGAATCGTCCGGAAATTCCATGAACGTATTTTCTTGTGAAGTTACCGGAACCCTGGTTTTTGTAGAAGTAATTTTCGCCATCCGGATTGGTCATAAAAACATCCACCAAGCCGTCTCTATTATAATCCCCTGCAATTCCGGCTGTACTGAACCGACCTTCGTTTGAAATGATGCTATTTTCTTGAAAGACAAATTCACTACGTTCAGTTTGGAAATAGAGTCGGTTATTAGCGTTTTCAATAAGGATGATGACGTCTTTTAAACCGTTTCCTGTAAAATCAGCCCAAATGGATTTTTGAGCAGCGCTGCTTCTGCTTAAAAGCGGGTTTTCTTCGTCGTGGAACTTCGAAAACTCAGCAGGATTTGTTCGTCCGTCTGTAGTGAATACAAGAGGGAAGTGACCGTCTATGGCGTTACTGCTTACAAAAACGGTATCACTGCGTACCTGAAGATCTTCGAACTCGGTTGGGGAATACAAAATGGCAACATAGCCCTGATCCCGTACAGCAACATTCTGAGTAAATGATTCAACAGTAATGTGAGGATTTGAATTCTCAATAGCGGAGATAGCAACATCAGCCATTCCAATATTGTTGAAATAAATGGTATCTCGTGCTACATCACGAAGACTTGCAATCAAAGTTATGTCTTCTGAGGATTGATTGAGTTTTCCCGCTATTGGTTCTTCAAAGAAGAGATAGGTGTTTATATCAGATGCTCCCAGATTATGGGTAGTTTGAAGTCCGCTTGGCCAGGTAATTCGCAAAGTTGCAGAAGTAGCGTTTTCCAGCCCGAAGTGAACCGGGGTAGGGTGCTGACTAAAACGCCCTTGAAATGGATTATAAACTCCCTTCTGAGTTATCTGTTGTCCGCCAATCGTTGCGGTGAGTTCCAGTGTAGCTCCAAACGCCTGATCCTGAAACGCATTTGTTTGTGATAAGCGAACACCAATCCAATTGTTGTTATTATCGCTCACGTTTCTATATACCGTTACTGGTGAGCCACTATGTTTGCCTAAAGTGAGTGCATCAAGTTTCCCATTTTGGTTCAAATCAAAGAAAATTACGTGGCGCCAGTTTCCTACAAAGTTCATGATGGGTTCATCAGCCATTTTTTGGAAGCTGCCGTCCTTTAGATTTCTGTAAAGAGATACGGAAGCGGCATTTTCAGCCACTGCGAGATCCAGCCACCCATTATTTTCAATATCAGCCCAGGTTGCGCCGCGACTATCCAATCGGTCTAAAGCTGAGATGTCCGAAGTATTCCTACTAAACTCTAAGTTTCCTTGATTCACAAAAAAGCTATTCCGATTGCTTCCGGGATTTGTTCTGTAAATATCTAACAATCCATTATTGTTGAAATCTCCAATCGCCGAAGCCCAGGAACTGCTTATTTCAGTTAAAGGATGACCAGCCTGTTCTTTAAATCCATTTTGAGTACCCCTATATAACTCATCTTGCTGACCTCCTCCATTATTCACATAGAGGTCCAGCCAACCATCATTGTCGAAGTCAAAAAGATAATTGCTACGGCTGGCAGCTGAAATCCGAACAGCATCATCGTCACTTGTATTGTTGTGTGGTTCACCTTCCAGATTGAAAATATTATAAACCAACCAATTACGGATATTCTGAGCTGCTTCGCTTGTCATGTGCATATCCAATTTCCCATCCTGGTTGATATCACCAAACTGAACACCGGTTGAGCCCCGAAATGAAACGTTATTTAAGCCGGCTGTAGGAGGAGTAACCGTCATAATGGTATCTACCCAAGTTGAGGCAAAGGCGTTGGTGCCAAACCTGGAGCTAAAAAAAACGACCTCATTCTGTCCATCATTTGTGATATCAATGATTGCGATAGGACCATAATTGCTAACAATTCCACTGGGCAGATTTCTCAGATTTCCATTTGCCTGTAAGAAATTCTCATAAACAGGACGGAAGAAAGCGTTGGAATCAGGATTGTATAATAGGAATTGAGGATTACGTCCATTTTCTGCAAAAACGATGTCGTCAAAGCCATTATTGGTGATATCACCGAATGCCACAACATCCGGCCGCAAAGTAATTGATTGAAAAGCTGCTGGAGTATCTCGAACGAGTAGGAAGTTATCGGAGTCCTGCGCATGTACAATTTCGGGGTAAATTTGGCACAGGATTAGCGTAATAAACGAAACTGCGAGTTTAGAAAAGCTTTTTGAACCGAAAATAAATTTGTTTTTTAGCACAATTATGATGGATATTAAGAAACTGAATAAGAATTCATACACTAAGGGTGTGCGAGTAATTACCGACAAAACGGAACTTCTTTCCAGCAAATTTATGAAAAGCTTTACAGCTTATCTATTCGTAACGCTTTTTATTTTTAGCACAAGCGCTGTAGAAGCTCAGCCTAGAGCTAACGAGTATCGTACTCAATCTGTTATGTTACAGGATTACGTAAAGCGCCATGCTCATGAAGTTCCGCCACGTATGACCCTGGAACGGCTGAAAGAATTCGATGAAATGATTCGTTATTTCTCAACTTTAAGCTTCACAAGACCCGGTGTTACCGTTAGTGCTAATTTTCTACGGTCTTTAATTTCTGCTGAATCCGCTGCTGACCCTAATGCCGTTTCTCATAAAAATGCTATCGGCCTTACACAAATTACTTACGAAACCGGTAGAACGGCTGCTCGCTCTTTATATAATATGAATCATGAATTCAGATATGTAGATCGTGAGAGATTGAGAAATTTACAGCCTAGTGATCTTTTTGATCCTGCCATAAATTTGCTCATTTGTGTTTATTTGATAGATAAATACAATAATAACTACGGTGGAAATCTCGCACTAACTATAAGTGCATGGAATGCCGGTCCGGGTGCCGTTGCCAGATTCCGTGGTTATCCTCCCTATGATGAAACCATGACGTTAATTGCGCGCGTCAATTCTTATTTCGAATACTTCAGACGCCATTATTTGTAATCCTCCGATTATAAAACTGCTAATTTACCGAGTAGATTGGATTTTTGATTCATCCAGCATGGTGCTTCTAAATTGGTGAATTTCGAATCTTTGTTTACTAGCCATTCTTCGATCTGATTCCTAAAATCAGAGTTCGATGAATCGTAAATAAATCCGCCACCATATTTCTCGTCAAATGCTCTGAATGATGATTCATCAGAGGCGATATAGTGAAGTTGGTTCACCGTGTACTCATATAATTTCGTTGGATATTGCCAATTCATAAAATCTTTGGGATACAGCATAGCACCCAGTAAAGAAGTCCGTTGTAATTCTTGCAATGTGAACCAGCTGATATACTCCTTACCACCCATCAACGTGATTTTACTATCTAATTTTTGCTTTGTGATTTCTTGCTTCAGCCATTTTAAATGTGATTGCTCATAACATCTGCCGGCAATTACACCTCTTATTTCAGGAGATTTATTAGAGAGTATAGTTAAAATTTCGAGGTAGTCGGCCAATCCACGACTTTTATGTACGATACCTGTGAATAAAAAAATAGAATCTCGTAATTCAGGTTTTTTGCTTTCTTTTTTGAGAGGAGATGGGTAATAATTCAAAAGTTCGATAGCAGAAACCTTAGCCTCTGGATGATAAGGTCTGAGTTCGCGTTCAAAAGCAAAAACCACTAAATCAGCATTTTCTAAACCTAAGGAAACGACACTACGCAAAAAGGGTTTTCTGGGATAGCCAGGGTCAAAAACATCTTCATGTAAATCGAAAATAACTTTTGTCTTTTGAATTTTTCGAATTGCGAAGCAGAGTGGTAGTAATTCGGGATCGTTACACCAAATAATCTCCGGCTTGTTTTCCCGAATCCATGAATAGATTTGTGATTGCCGTAATATTCTTTCGGCAGGAGATATCATTCTTAGGAGAGGAATCCAGACAAATCCGTTTTCATATTCTTGGCGATAAGATTCATCGGAAGCATAAGAATCATTAAATCCGGCCAGCAGAAAAACATCAAACTCATCTTTCAGAATCAACGGAATTCTTATGGAAATACGTGGGTCTCGCGCATCATGGACAGACGAAATTATTGCAACTTTTTTAGCCATGATGATTCCTCAAAACGTCTTCAAATAAGTTGATTAGAGAATCCAGCGTTTTGCTCACATCGGCGTTTTCAGCAACCCAGTCTTCATTGGTTTTGAGCATTGAGGCTCTTTCAACATCCGAAAGTGTTAAGGCCCGGTCAATAACATCGTAAATATCCTGTGCCGTAATTTCTTCTGCGGGAGTATACAAAGCATGTACTTTTTCATTTGCTCGTTCCAGATTGGAAGGAAGACGATTTAAAAGAGGTATCGCCTTCATCGCTCGTCCTTCCGATAAACCCTCTGAAACGCCATCGAACCAGGGCGTTGATATAAAAAAATCTGTCGCAGACCACATTTCAGTCATCTCAGCTTCGCTTAATAAGCGATCTATGATTCGCACATTTTTAATCTCTCCGAGTTCAGTAAGCAAAGATTTCACTTCAGCAGTTTGCTCATGTTCCAAAGTGAGAATCAAGAAATAGGAATCTTTGAAAGTTTGAGCAGATTTTTTAATACCTGCCAACGACTCTTCCGCCTGATAAAAAGAACCAACACCGCGTGTGCTGGTAATGAGATTATTGGCTTGGGCAGGAATATTCCATCTCTTACGAAACTTCTGGGCTTTTTCGTTACTGTACGAAAATACAGAGAGGTCAATTCCCCATGGAGTGCCAAGAGTTTTGGGACTAAATTCAGGCCACTTTTTTAGCATGATATCTTTATATGCCATGCCATCCGTTGTAATACCGGCCGCATTTTGTGAAACCCGGTATGAGATATTGTTCACCATCCATTTTTCCCTCAGCGTAAGATTTGGATCCTGACCAATATCTCGTGACCATGTTTGTATAATGTACGGCTGTAAACCGCTCATAAGTGTTGCCAAGCCAAACGTAGGTGCAAATGAAGGGAAGAGAATATCCGCTTTCACTTTCTTTTGAAGTGCCACTATATCCGGCGCAAATTTCAAAAAATCTACAAACCTAATTTCATCAAATAGAGTAGGAAAAGCAGTATATGGAACCTGCGGACTCTCAAATTTCTGAAATCCTGCGAGATGTATATCCACACCTTTTCGGGTGAGCCCTTTTACCCATTTCTCGATGTGATAATTATCAGGATGGCACAGATAGAGAATTTTCATCAGATCTCAACACCAAACCCTTCTGAAATATCACTAATAATTATATCACGGTAGGATAGCTCTTTGAGATGAGAAAGTGCTTTACTTGCTTCTTCGCTAGGGGCTTCAATCTCCGTTTTTACCAGACTCCCATAATCACTTTGAAGCGTTTTTAAAGAATAAGAGTGAACAAGTTGGTCAATCGTTTTCTGCTCCTGATAAGGAAACTCAATGTAAAAACGAGTTATAGGTATCAACTGACCAATTTTTGCTTCGTTTAAACATGATTCTGCCGCTTCACGATAAGCTGCAATCAATCCCGGTTTACCTAGTTTGGTACCACCGTAATATCTGACAGAAACACAAAGGGCATTGACCACATCAAAGGATTTCAGGCTATTCAGAATCGGAAGTCCGGCTGTGCCAGAAGGTTCGCCATCGTCATTGGCAAATTCTGAAATGGGCTGAGGGCCAAGACGCCAGGCATAGCAATGATGTGTGGCATCAGGATAGCGTTCTTTTAGAGACTCTAGTTTTTCCGCAATGTCATCCGTATCAGAAACAGGAAAGAGATAATTTAAAAACCGCGATCCTTTTTCAGTGAAAGAGGTTTCCGTTTCTGATAAAATGGTATTCATGAGCAATTAGCCACATTCTTGATGCACGATGGCTGCAACAAGCCGGGCGAAGTCTTCTTTTCTCATCTCAGCGGCTTCTTTGATCTCGCTGTGATCCAAAGTTGTTTTGCTTACGCCGGTTGCCATATTCGTAACCAAAGAGATCCCGATAGTTTCCATTCCCAGGCGCTTTGCTTCAAGAAGTTCCGGTGCCGTTGACATCCCCACGGTATCAACCCCAATCAATCGAAAAGCGCGGATTTCTGCCTTTGTTTCGTAAGTAGGACCTGTCATATAAAGATAGCAACCTTTGCGTACGGCAATTTCGGAATCAGCCGCGATGCGCTCCACTCGGTCAACCATTTCTTCGTTTGTATATCGAAAGGTTTCCTGCTTATTGCTCACGGAAAGTTTTCTACCTAAATGCATGATATCGTCAATCAGCATCAAATCCCCAACTCTAAAACGGTAATTAACGCTACCGGCAGCATTTGAAACGACAAGCAATTCACATCCTAATTCTTTCGCCAGTAATACAGGGACAATGGTTTTTGTAAGTGGATATCCTTCATAGAAATGAAACCTGCCTGCGAAAGCTATAGTCTCCACGCCCTGTACTTTTCCAGAAAACAAACTGCCTTTATGTCCAACCACGCTTACGGTAGGGAATCCGGGGATATCAC
Source organism: Balneolales bacterium (assembly GCA_007116685.1). GTDB lineage: Bacteria > Bacteroidota > Rhodothermia > Balneolales > Natronogracilivirgulaceae > SKIC01. Next base: position 2,048 of record SKIC01000293.1, on the reverse strand, counting down.
CGTAGTCAATAGATTTGGCATCTTCGATATAATCAGTAAAATCACCAAGACCGGAACCCAGAATAACCGCTGCTTTTGGATTATGGACTATTTTTTGCTCTTTCAGAAAAGAGGCAGATTTCGAAATTAAATCAGCGTATGGATTCATAATCAGTTACACTTTCTGTGGTATATCCTTTTTTGTTATCGAAAGACGTCAGCTTAAATAGCGGTGTGTAAGTTTCGTGATAGCACATGAAAATCCTGTTTTCCTCGTAGGCTCTTTTGGTGAGGTACTCACGCATCTTCATACTTTGTTTTCCATCAAAATCGTATTTGGCTGCATATTTCCGGTTGATGGCTCCTTTGGTTCCCAAAACATCTCCCGCCATCACGTAGCCAACATCATTAATATCTGCAAATATCGCAAGGTGAAACTCTGTGTGTCCACCAATTTCTTCAACTGTGATTCCAGGCAGGGGAGAATCGCCATCATCCAAAAAGTTAAACTCACCAAAGGTATCTAAATAAGTGAAGAAAAGAGAAAGATGATCGTCTTGGATATCGGCATCTCGCATTTTTTCCCACTCTTTACCTGATACGTGAATTGTTGCATCCTGGAAACTCATCTCGAAATGCCCATTTTCTTTGTACGCCAGACCACCTATATGATCACTGTGTAGATGACTCAAAATTATATCGGTAACGTCGTATTCTGTAAGACCAAATTCAGCAAGATTTTCTTGCATGATGGGAAAATGAGGCTCATTTGCAAAATCACCGGCGCCGCTATCTATCAGAATCACACGGTCTGAAGTTTTGATGAGGAATGGATTGAGCGATAATTTTAGCGCTCCTTTATCCGGATCATCATCCTTATCAATCGGTTTAAAAGAGTGGTCGCTACCTACTGAAAATGTGCCTTCATACAAGGCAGAAACAAATTCTTTATTAGTCTTCGTCATTTTCCTCATATTTTTCATAAGCGTTGATGATATCACGCACAAGTTTATGCCTTACAACATCGGCTTCGCTTAGATAAACAAAAGAAATTCCATTCACATCTTTCAAAATGTGTTGAATAGGCGCCAGTCCACTGTGCTTTTTCCGTGGGAGGTCTGTTTGCGTAATATCTCCTGTAATAATAGCCCGACTGTTCACACCTAATCTGGTTAGAAACATTTTCATTTGCATTTGCGTGGCATTCTGTGCCTCATCAAGAATTACAAATGAATTGTTCAAGGTGCGCCCTCTCATATAGGCTAAAGGCGCAATTTCTATGATATTTTTCTCCATATTTGCTTGAAGTCGCTCATAATCGAGCATTTCTTCAAGGGAATCGTAAAGAGGGCGCAGGTAAGGATCGATTTTTTCTTTTAAATCACCGGGCAAAAATCCAAGGCTCTCACCGGCTTCAACAGCGGGTCTTACGAGTACAATTTTTTTTACTTTACGTTCTTTCAGAGCTTTAACGGCCAAGGCAACAGAAGTGTAGGTTTTACCGGTCCCTGCAGGACCAATGGCAAAAATCACATCATTCTTTTTTGAAGCCTCAACAATTTCTTTTTGTCCGGGTGTACGCGCCGTTACTGGTAAACCACTGTGCGTGTGGACAATTACAGAATCTGAGTTCTCGCTATCAGGTCTGCTTAGTATTCTATCGCTCTGTTGGATAGCAAGTAGGGTTTCCACATCCTGAATAGAAATGACTTTATTATTTCGAGCCATTTGAAGCATTTGCTCCAAAATATCCTGAATATCATTCAAATCTTTTTCAGGACCCGAGCATTTAATAAGTGTACCTCTTGCTGTAATTATTGAGTCAGGAAAGGCTTCTTCCAATCTTGACAGGTATTTGTCCCGTAAGCCCAAAACGGATACTGGTTCAACTCCGTGGAGTGAGATTTTGATTTCTTTCAAATGAATTTTTAGTGATTAATTTTTAATAAAGTTTAGCGCTTCCGAATTTACGGAATATCGCAACAAGCATGAAATATGCATATAACAATGAGTAAAAGCGCTTTTTAGTTGCATTTAACAGAAAAAAGATGTTGATTTGGCTTCATTCT
>SKIC01000021.1 GCA_007116685.1 Balneolales bacterium | reverse complement strand
TGATGGATGTAGTTCTTGCTGTTTTGCTCATACCAAACTTTATTTTCAGAGAAAATTTCATCCATTTTTATATCTGACTCTGACATGTATTCAAACGAGATGTCTTCGATTTCGAGATACCGAAGCAGGCGATGGAACATAATTCTTGTAGCATCAATCAGATAAACCTGGCGATAGGCTTCTTCATAGTCTGCTACAATTTCCGGTTCGTAAAAATCAAAATACAGGCTATTGCGATAATTGTAGCGCAATGCTTTTAGATGCGCTTCCATCCAATTTGTGCTGTCATCAATTCTTACATCCTTCAACTTTGCCTTTTTATCGCTTTTTTGAATAGGAATATGCAACCACTGATTTCCATCCGGAGTACGGATTTTCGCTCTGTGAACTCTGCTTTTTCGTGAAAAAGTTGCCAAATCATCAAACAAAACGCGGTCTGCGTTCATCAATAGAAAAAGATCGTGCAGATTCATCAGCCAGGGAGGAAGCATTATGGCAGTAATCATAGGTTTGAGCAGGCAATATTAGTGTGTATTTTACAAATCAATTAAATCAGCCCTTTTGAAGGGATAAAATCACAGCAGAAAATAACGCAGAATTTCATTTATGTCAGATCAGGTACGCGTGCGCTTTGCGCCATCTCCTACAGGTTTATTACACATTGGTGGTTTACGAACGGCCTTATATAACTATTTATTCGCAAAACATCATGGTGGTGTTTTTGTTCTCAGAATTGAAGATACGGATCAAAACCGATACGTTGACGGAGCCGAGCAAGATATCATACAATCTTTGCAATGGGCTGGCTTACCTTTTGATGAAGGTCCCGGCACGCAAGGTGATTTTGGGCCATACCGCCAGAGTGAGCGATCTGATTTATACAAAAAATACGCCTCAGAATTGTTAGATAAAGGCCTGGCTTATTACGCTTTTGATACTCCCGAAGAACTTGAAGCCATGCGCGAAAGTTTGCAAAGCGACAGTAATCCCAATCCACGATACGATGCCAATACGCGATTAAAAATGCGTAATAGTTTAACATTGCCTGCATCAGAAGTAGAAGCCTTGCTAAAGGATAATGTGCCGCATGTAATTCGATTGAAGGTAAATGAAAGCGATGTTGTCCGTTTTGACGATATGATTAGAGGGAAAGTGAGTTTCTCAGGATCTGAAATTGATGATCAAATTTTACTGAAGTCGGATGGTTTGCCAACATATCACCTTGCAAACGTTGTGGATGACCATTTGATGAAAATCTCTCATGTTATCCGAGGCGAGGAATGGCTCAGTTCTGCTCCAAAGCATATTTTACTGTATCAGTATTTGGGATGGGAATCACCCAAAATGGCGCATTTGCCTTTGATTATGTCGCCGTCCGGTGGGAAATTATCCAAAAGAAAAGCAGAGCAGGAAGGTATTCCGGTCAATGTGCGTGATTATATCTCCGGTGATTATGAAGCCGAAGCCGTAGTTAATTTTCTTGCCTTTTTGGGCTGGAGTCCGGGTGATGACCGTGAATTGTTCACTTTGGATGAAATGATTTCGGAGTTCTCATTGGAAAGAGTAAGTAAGAGTGGCGCCATTTTTAATTACAAAAAGTTGATGTGGTATAATGAGCATTATCTCAGAGCATCTGATAGTAAAGAGATTGTACCACGAATTATGCCTTTCCTTCAGGAAGAAGGCTTTGATGCAGATTTTGATTTTGCAGTTGAGGTTGTCCGCCTACTGAAAGAGAGAGTTTCGCTGCCAGTAGAAATCATAAAACAGGGACGATTCTTCTTCGAAGCACCAAAAGCATATGATGAAAAATCAGTCAAAAAAGCCTGGAAAGCAGAAACTCCTGATTTTGTAAAACACTATACTGAGAAAGTTTCCGGTTTGGCAGAAAAGGAATGGGAGGCATCAAAACTAAAATCCGCCTTAGAAGAAACAATTGCTGTTTTTGAGGTTGGTTTTGGGAAACTAATGTTACCATTACGAGTAGCGGTAACCGGAGTGGGTGCCGGACCTGACTTGTTTGAGTCGATGGCATTACTCGGTAAAGAGGAAGTTTTGAAGAGAATTGACTCTGCCTTAGCGGCCTTGGGCGAGTAGAAATCTTCAGAAAATGAAAAAAGGCTGAGAGTTTTGACCCTTAGCCTTTTTTGATTTTCAAGTCTATTTTTAAGAGAAATTTACAGTAACAGTTCCGCCGGATGTTCTTGCCCGGACGGAATTTTTGCCATCATACATTTTGCCTGAAACGCTATTTCGCTCTGCGGTTCCGGTAAATTGTTTTAAATCTACATTTACTCTGTTACCACGTAAATCAAAATTGTAGCCTTCGTTATCGTATGGAAGGGTGAGTGAAATACTTCCCCCGCTTGTTTCAAGATCCAATGCGCCGGTGATTCGCGTCACATTTGCTCTGATACTTCCACCACTTGTTTTTCCTCGAAGAGTTCCATCGATATTATCCATTCTAAGTGAGCCCCCGGAAGTTCGAACATTAATATTGCCGGTAGCATCAGTCACACGGATAGAGCCACCGCTGGTATTTGCAGACAAATTGCCTTTCACAGTTTCTATACGGATGGAGCCTCCTGAGGTAGAAAGCGAAACCTCGCCAGATGCATTATTTACACGAATGGAACCACCGCAGGTTTTGTAGTTCAAGTCTCCATGAATATTCTCAGCCCGCATTGAGCCGCCACTTGTTGTGCCATTAACCTTGGCGCTTTTAGGAGTGACGATATGATAACTCACCGAAGGTGTGCTGGAAAACCAACCTCTGGACCGACCAGCGTAGCTCGATGTAATGATGATTTTATCACCTTCGATATACATTTCCAATCCCAGGTCTTCTTTTGAGATGTCTGATTTAGACAGGTAAGACCTTCCTTGCCGCACAAAAACACGAACTTCGGTACTCGTGACATCATCACCCATAACACGCACGGAACCCCCACGCGTAGAGATTTCTAATTCCGGACTTGGGTGAGAAAAACTTGCGTTGGTGTAGATATCTGAATCTGATTGTGCAATGCTGAAATTGTTGAAACTCAGAAAGAGAACTAAAAATGCTATTGAAAAACTTTCATGACGTTTTGGTTTGTTAGATGTAATACAATGATATACAGACTTAAAACCGAATGGTTGCAAGCAAATTTGGGAATTTTTATCTCAGATATAAAAATGGCTCAATGAAAGAAATCACTGAGCCATTTACGGTTTTGATTAAAAACAGAACTCGGAGTTGGGATGTTTAGTTACCAACCATAAATACGGCATTGGCAAAAATCATCTTACCATTATTCCAAAATGCGCGGAATAGAGGATTATCTGCCAGTATGACTACGTTTCCACGCTGTACGGGTTGAACGCCAAAGATGAGCGAATTATAGATGTGATCTTTTACCTCATAACCTACAAATCCGTTTCTGTGGCTACCCTCTTGTAAAGTGAAGACATTCCAACCGTTTTCAAAATAATCAAAAACAAAGGGGGAGTTTTTGAGCGTGAAGTATGGTCTGTCATACCCAAATCCAAGAGGGTGGGTGTGATCAACATTTAGTTTGAAGATTCCTCCACGTACTGCGCCTGATGCTGCTTCTCGTTCTCGGTTTGCAAAAACTCGCAGTTTATCTTCGTCCGTTAACTCAGCATCCTCAGAACGGCGAATAGAAATACCAGAAATGCCATCAATGTTTGCAACAAAACGGGCTGCGTTTTCAAAGGTGATGATTTTTCCACCCGCACGAACCCAGCGGTTTAACTCGGCTTTCCCGTCGTCGTTGAAGGCATTATTGTAGTTGCCGTTGGGCAAAATTAAAATATCATAGTCGTTCCAATTAACCTGATTCAGATTGGACACATCAATGAAATTTGCCGGATATCCGATTTGCTGATCGAAGAAATGCCAGATTTCACCAAAATTATATGATGCGACACCGCTTCCGGCCAAAACAGCAATTCGCGGTGGACGAATATGCTTCATATCCAAAGCACCAAAATCAATTCCGGATTCAACAAAGCCCGTAGAAACGGCATGCAGAGAACGCTCGTGTTTTTCTGCTAATTCAAGCATCAATGCTCCAAAATTATCACCAAAACGCTCATTACCCCGCCGGGTAATTACTAGTGTTCCGCGCTCATAATCCTGTCCGTCAATACGAAATGGAACTTCTGCAGTTCTGACACGAATTCCATGCCTCAACATAGCAGCTAAAAAACGTGCGTCGTGTTCAGATTGCCATTTTGCTATGTATCCATAAGGTTCTTCGGCACCATGAATGCCAACTTCAGAAGGTACTTCAAAACCAGTTGAGGTCGGATTTATACGGCTACTTGTTGCGAAAGCTTTTAGACCATAAGCGTAAGGCAGCGACCATGCTGTGATATCATAAGTAACAGAATCTATGATGGCAGTTTGTGGCTCGAGAAGCACTTTGAGCATAACCGACTTAGGTTGGTATGCCGAAATCACAATATCGTTTTCGGAAAGTGAAATTCGCTCGGTTTGTGCCGTGGCGTAATTTAAAGCGTCTACTCTTCGAGTTCTCGGCGCGGGTCCAAAAGCAATGTCCTGATTTTCCAGATATGTCAGGAAATCTCTGAGTCTATCCGGAGGATTATCACCGCTAATTATATAGGTTTTGTATTCGCCCGGTGGATTAGATTGTGCCCTGTCAAAATAGTGCTTGAATTCCTGAACAACCCGGTCCGCATTGTTTGAGGTAACTTCTACCGTAGATAATCCGACTGTGTGCTGTTGCAAAACTCGTTGCGCCAACGTTAGGGTATCGCCCTCGCTGGTGATAACTGCTGTTCCCGCACGCCCATGACCGGCTTGTTCGTACGTCATTCCAATTGCACCGTTGAAAGTTGGCCATGTATCGCCATAACTAGGATAAAATAAATCGAAGCGTTCTCTGGTATAATACAGCCAACCTTTTGCGTCAAAGTAGGTCGTGTTATTCAGTCCGATTTCCGTTTGGAACTGACGTTGCCAGTCTGTGATATCTTCGTGGAATGGTTCAGCAGCAGGTGCGAAATAGTAAGGAGCATCGTAACCCATTTCATGGAAATCAGCGTGGATGTGTGGCATCCAACTATGATAGATTTTTGCTCGGGCTTTACTTTCTACCTGAGTTTGCCATGCCCAATCTCTGTTCAAATCAAAGTAATAATGATTTGGTCTTCCGCCGGGCCATGGTTCATTGTGTTCACGGGTTTCAAGGTGTGGATTCACAAAGCGTCCAAGCATCTGATTATACCAAATCGCATAACGATCTCTGCCATCAGGATTCAGAAGAGGATCCATGATAACTACATTACTTTCCAACCATCCCTGAGTTCTTGAGTTGTCAGGATCAGATAACTCGTAAAGCGTTTGCATGGCAGCTTCGGCACTGGAGGATTCATTTCCATGAATTCCATAAGAAAGCCAGGTAACGGCAGGAGCTCCTTCAACAACAGGAGTACCCTCTTCCAAACCAGTTAAGCGAAGATTGTTTAAGCGGATTTCATCCAGCCGAGCCATATTGGCATCCGAAGTTACAAAGGCTACCAAAAGTGGTCGGAGTTCGTTGGTTTTCCCATAGTACTCCAATGTGACATTAGAGCGAGTGGCTGCCACATGTTCGTAATAGGAAACTATCTGATGATGGGGTGTAAACCGGTCTCCTAATTCATAACCGAGGAATTCGGCGGGCGATTTGGTTTGTGCAAAAAGTTCAGATTTTGCAGGAATCAAAACTGAGCAAACTGAGAAAATTAAAAATACAGTACCAAGTACCGAATATCGGATATGTTTCATGCCGGAAAATTTAGTGAACAAGTATAGTGGATTAGTCTTCGATCAAGTCAAGATCTAAGAGTAGTTGCCTGAGCATCTCTTCGTATTTCTTACTCATAGGCAATAACGGTAATCTTACATAATTTTTCATCATTCCCATGATTTCCAGAGAAGCTTTTGCCGGAGCAGGATTGCTTTCCCAAAAATTAGCCTTCATGAGAGGATATAAACGATAATGTAATTCTCGTGCAGTTTCAAAATCTCCGTTATTGCAAGCATCCACATATTTTTTCATTAGAGCAGGTGCTTGATTAGAGGCAACAGATATCAAGCCAACTCCGCCAGCTGCAATTATGGGTAAGGTCATGCCATCATCACCTGATAAAATTGAAAATCCGTAAGGAACAGAGGCAACTAAATCCATGATTTGATTAATATCCCCACAGGCCTCTTTCACAGCAACTATTCGCTCATGCTTAGCTAGTTCTGCGATGGTTTGAGGAGTGATGTTCGATGAGGTACGTCCAGGCACATTATACACGATGCACGGTAAATCTGTTGAATCTGCAATTGCTCTGTAATGAGCCAATAAACCTTCCTGCGTAGGTTTGTTGTAATAAGGACCAACTAATAATAATGCCTTAGCACCTAGTTCGGCAGCACGCTCAGAGCGTTCAATAGATTTTTTTGTGGAATTTGAACCGGAGCCGGCAATAATTGTTACGTCATTATTCGCTTTTTCAAAAGCGCTGGATACCAAGTACTCAAATTCTTCATCAGAAATATTTGGACTTTCTCCGGTGGTACCACAGATAACTAATCCATCTACACCACCCTTAATTTGATAGTCGAGATGTTTTTCCCAAGCTTCTTTATCAATTTCATCATTGTGATCAAAAGGGGTGACGAGAGCAGTATGGAGTCCTTTGAATGGGAACATATTAGGATAAATAATAATTAGAAATTGCTGTTTGGTAGAATATAATGCTTATTTACGGCTATGCTAAAGTCCGGAATTGTAAAATGGTATGGCATTTGCTCTGAAATAATGGTCTTTTGCAAATTTTCACGTAATTTGTACGTTTAGTGTAAAATCAAGAAAATACACAGCACATGAGATTATTTAAACTTACATGCTTTCTGTTACTAGCGGGAATTTTTTTCGCAGCAGGTACTGTCAATGCCCAAAATAATGAAGGTAATGGTGAACCTGAAGAAAATGATGAGCCTGCAGTAGAGGAAGTGGAAGCTACTCCCCCGCCGGCACAAACCCCTCCAGAACCAGTTCGCCCCCAATTGGGATCTTCTACACCTGCAAACCCTAATATATTGCCAGTTACGTTTAATACAGGTGTTTTGCCGTTTCTAACTTTTTGGCAAAATCACATGATTTTTCCTGATAGTCCGGTGCCTTGGCATGACGAAGTTCATGCTCAACTTGGCATAGGCAACGAGTTTTACAGAATGGGTTTTGCCCGACATAATGATATCTGGATTCCAGTATTCTTTGTTCGCCGTTTTATGATGATGAGAAACTCATACAATCACATTTTAGTAATTAAGGGTAGGCCACAGTCTATTCCTGTGACAAAAGGTATTTCGATTGAATCTTATGGTACGTTAATTGAAAACGAAGGCTTTGAACTCTTTATGCCCACATTTGCTTCTGTTTCGAGAGCTGCAAAAGCAGAAGACGAGTTAGAGTCACTTAGTTTGGCAACTTTTCAATTAGAACAGTACGGATTCAATGATGTGGTGTGGTTCCGCGATCGTTCTGAAGATCCGGGTGGCGTTGCTGAAGGCTGGACAATAGATTAATTAGATTATTACATGAGCATCAATTAAAAAAACTCTAGGTGCACATGGCAATAATCGACTGGATTTTACTTATCGGCTATTTCGTACTTTCGTTCGGAATAGCCGTTTATTTTTTCAGCAGGGCAGGAAAAAATACGGATGAGTTTTTCTTATCCGGAAGAAATTTGCCATGGTGGCTGGCAGGCACATCTATGGTTGCCACAACCTTCGCTGCCGACACTCCACTTGCAGTCACTGAATTGGTTGCCGCACATGGAATTTCCGGTAACTGGCTTTGGTGGAATATGGCGCTTGGCGGACTCATGGCCGTTTTCTTTTTCGCTAAGTTGTGGAGGCGGAGTGGTATTTTGACCGATGTGGAATTTGTGGAATTGCGTTACAGCGGTCCTGTTGCATCCTGGCTCAGAGGGATTAAAGCTGTATTTTTTGGATTGGTAATGAATGGAATCATTCTGGGCTGGGTAGCTCTTGCTATGGAAACTGTAATTCGAGTCATGTTTCCGGAATTGACAGTTTTTGGAAAAACCGAACTTTTCGGTCTCTCCGCTGCTATGGTTGTTGTTGGGGCTTTAATTCTGATGGTCGCCGTTTACTCTTTGCTCTCCGGACTTTGGGGCGTAGTTGTAACGGACTTCATTCAGTTTGGTATCGCTATGATTGGCTCCATATTGCTGGCCATTTTTGTACTCCGAGTTCCGGAAGTGGGTGGAATGTCCGGCTTGATGAGTCAATTGCCGGACCACACATTTTCGTTTTTCCCGTCTTTAGCAAATGCCGCATCAGGTGCGGGTGTACTTACGCTCAGTTTCACTGCTTTTTTTGCTTACGTAGGTGTGCAATGGTGGAGCAGTTGGTATCCGGGTGCTGAGCCTGGAGGTGGTGGTTACATTGCCCAGCGAATGATGAGCGCCAAAGACGAAAAAAATGCTACATTTGCCACTTTGTGGTTCACCATCGCTCATTACTGTCTGCGTCCATGGCCGTGGATTATCGTGGCTTTGGCTTCCTTGGTCTTATATCCGAATCTCACCGATGCCCGTGAAGGTTTTGTGATGGTGATGAGAGACGTATTGCCTCCGGGAATTCTTGGATTAATGTTGGCAGCATTTTTTGCGGCTTTTATGAGTACATTTTCCACCCAATTGAACTGGGGCACATCATATCTGGTGCACGATTTTTGGCGCCGTTTCATAAAAACCGACGGCGATGAGCGTTATTATGTGAAGATTTCCCGCGTTTTTACGTTTTTACTCGCTCTTATTGCCATACTAATCACTACCCAATTAGACAGCATTTCTCAGGCCTGGGGATTGGTTCTCACAGCCAGCGGCGGTCTCGGTCTGGTACTTATTCTACGTTGGTATTGGTGGCGTGTAAATGCCTGGAGCGAACTCACTGCAACTTTGGTTCCTTTGGTTTTGGTAGTTTTAAGTCTGATTGGCGCACCCGTTCCCGGATTAAAAGCGGAATTCCCCAATAATCTTTTCGCTATTGCCGGAATTACTACGGTAGCCTGGCTTTTGGTAACATTCTTAACAAAACCAGAATCCCAAGAAACCCTTAGCGCCTTTTATGAAAAAGTTTATCCCGGCGGCCCTGGCTGGAAAAATTGGAATACTGCTGATAAAAATGGCGATAACGTGCCTTTATCTCGTTTACTTAGCCAATGGATAGCAGGCGTAGTACTAGTGTATTCCACACTTTTTGGAACCGGCTATTTGTTATTTGGCAATTTTGGCTGGGCTTTTCTCATGAGCGGTTTGGCAATTGGGGCAGGTGTGTTTTTGGGTCGGTCGATGAGATAGTTGTGATTATAAAATGCCTATCTGCCATATTTCGCTTTAACATGTGCAATTAAGTTCTTTTTGTCATCTTTCGGACTTACTTCTTCGGCTTGTTCTAAAAGCTTAAGTAAGCGTTCTGCAGCTTTTTGTTTTTCTTTATCCTCAGTGTCTTTCATTTTTGATTTAACTATTTCATTACTGTTCAATACAACAAATAACGCTCCCTCACACCCAGAAATTCTCTCACTTTCTCCTCTTCCAGCTGCTTAAAATCTGCTAATGTCATTGATTCGTTGATAAGTTCACGAGCCCAGATTCCGCCGGCTACTAGGTCGAACATTTGATTGCGGCTACGTTGTGCTTGGGCGAAGATTTTTCGATTGGGGTAGAGCGCATCATGGGTGCGCATCAACAGAAATTGTATTGCAAAAAGATGCTCGGCTTCGGATTTGTCCAGAATAATTTCTACACCATGCTGCGTTTGTCCCTGATGCGGACCATAAAACGGCCGCCAGGAAGCCGGACGAAAAAACACGCCTTTTAAGTTGTACGCATTCATCCTGTCCGCAAAAATATCAGCAGAAACCCATGGCGCGCCGAAAAGTCGGAAGGGAAGCATGGTGCCGATTCCGATATTGATAACATCGAGTTCGCCGAGCAAGCCGGTAGCAGTATAATAGGCCGGCACATCCGAAAATGGAATATGTGGCGAGGTCGGCACCCAGGGGAGTCCGGTATCATCAAAAAGCATATTTCTCTGCCATTTTTTCATTGGGATGACATCCAGCCTTACTTTTTTTGTGGGGTGAATCCAGTGTTCTTCATTCATCATAATGGCGATTTCGCCAAGAGTCATCCCATGCACATAGGGAACAAACCAGGGAGCAATAAAATGATCATTTTCAATAGGAGCGGGGAATCCTTCAACCCGTAATCCTCCCATGGGATTTGGCCTGTCGAGCACAATAACGCGAATGTTTTCCTCTAATGCAGCTTCCATTGCTAATCGCAAGGTGCTCAAATAGGTGTAAGAGCGAACACCGATATCCTGAATATCAAAAACCAGAGCATCCAGATTTCGCAGCATATCGGCGGTTGGTTTTCTTGTGCGCCCGTATAGAGAGTACACCGTTAGTCCGGTTTGCTCATCCCGATACGTACGAACATCAACGCCGGCGGGGTAGTCGCCTCGTACACCGTGCTCAGGACCAAATAAGGCTTTTAAAGAAACTTTATCAGAGGCGTGAAGAATATCGATTGTGGATTGAAACTCACGATTTATACCGGTCGCATTCGTAATCAAGCCAACATTCAAACCTTGTATAATTTCAAAGTCACGTTGTTCCAGAACATCTAAGCCGCTAAGAATAATAGGTTCATCTGATGAACAGGCTACCAGTAAGAAAGAAAATACTATGAGTAGGTTGCGAATCATGTTCGGAAATTGGTTAGTGGGAGGCTTTGAAAAACTGTCTTTTTGCCCAATATCTTCGTTATCAGGATTTTAAAAT
>SKIC01000180.1 GCA_007116685.1 Balneolales bacterium | reverse complement strand
TGTGGTGATTTACAAAAGTGAGTATAAAACCGATGATCGTGGCCGCAGAATTCGGTTCAAACATCAAAATGGCGATTTTGTACGTGACGATGACGGACAACTGATTCCTGACAGGCGTGGACGATATTATCGGCAATGGCGGGATGAAATCAGAACTGCGGATGATATCTGGAATGAAGTAGCAGCCGCTTCAAAGGTGCCCGGTTTAACATCCGCCCCAAAATTACAGCCCATAGAAACACGAATCGTGATGCTGCAAACGGGAATGCGTGCCAATATTGGGATGAAAATCAGCGGACCCGACTTAGAAACCATTGATGCCTTTTCCATCAAGATGGAAGAGTTGATTCGCGATGTTCAAGGCGTTAGAACTCCTTCCGTGTTTGCGGATAGGGTAGTTGGAAAACCGTACATAGAAATAGATATAGATCGCCGAGAAATTGCCCGGCATGGCTTATCCATTCGGGAGGTGCAAGAAGTAATCACTACCGGAATCGGCGGAATGGCGCTCACCTCTACCGTCGAGGGCAGAGAGCGTTTCGATATCCGAGTGCGCTTTGCCAGAGAATATCGAAACAGCCCGGAAATGCTAAAACGCGTTCTTGTGCCTACGCCTACCGGAGCCCAAATTCCATTAGGGCAACTGGCTGACATCCGATTCACGACGGGCCCGATGAACATCCGAAGTGAAAATAGTTTTTTAGTAAACTATGTTACTTTTGATGCCCAAAGCGACGCCTCCGCTGTAGAAGTTGTTGAACGCATCATTGAAACACTGGACAACAAAATCCAAAGTGGAGACTTGGTTGTTCCGAGCGGAATTTCCTGGACATTTGAGGGAGAATACAGAAATCAGCTTCGGGCCACAGAACGTTTGATGCTGATTTTACCCGTCACTTTGTTTATCATTTTCATCCTCATGTATTTCCAATTTCGCTCTGTTCCGGTCACGTTGATGATCTTTTCAGGAATTGCAGTGGCTTGGGCAGGTGGATTCATCATGCTTTGGCTGTATGGTCAGCCCTGGTTTTTGGATTTCTCCGTTGCAGGAATTTCAATGCGTGATTTATTTCAGGTTGGACAAATCAATCTGAGTGTGGCTGTTTGGGTTGGATTCTTAGCGCTCTTCGGTATTGCTGTGGATGATGGCGTTGTGATGGCAACGTATCTTAAACAGTCATTTGAACGCAATGCAACATCACATATCGCTGATATCAGATCAGCCACCATCGAGGCGGGATTGAAAAGAATCCGGCCTTGCCTTATGACAACGGCCACAACTCTGCTAGCCTTACTTCCGATTTTAACCTCCACCGGAAAAGGTTCAGATATTATGCTGCCTATGGCCGTGCCCATTTTTGGAGGTATGCTTTTTCAACTGATTACTCTTTTCGTTGTACCTGTACTATGGTGCGCATGGGAAGAAAGAAAATTGACCATGAAGAACATCATTGAGGAAGGAGAATTACAATGAAATTCCCTATGAACATGATAAACTCCTTCAAAAAGATATCTGTCCATAAAACTGTTTTTGCTATCTCTCTTTTGATAGGCTTAACAATATCTGCAATATATACCAAAGCACAAATCCCGGAAAAACCGCAAGAATTGCAGCAATACCTTCATAAAGCGCTGGAATCCAGCCCGGAAATCAGAGCCGCTGTTTACGCCTATGAGGCACAATTGGCAAGGTTGCCTCAAACAGGATTGCTACCTGACCCGGAAGTGATGTTGGGCTTTTATGCGAATCCCGAAAATGGCGGAAGTTTTCCCGGAAGATTTGCATTCGGAGTGCAACAGATGTTCCCCTGGCCAGGCAGCTTATCCACCGAGAGAGAAGCAGAACAATTACGTGCTCGGGCAGCTCTTTTTAATCTCCATAGCGTAATGCAGGAAGTTTTGGAAGAAGTAGAGCAACGTTGGATGGATTATTACTACTTCGAGCAAGTAGTTCTCTTGATGGACCGTCAATTGGAATTGTTAGAAGAACTGATACCGGTGGCAGAATCGCGTTTTTCTTCAGGAATTGGTACTCAGGCCGATGTGCTTCGTTTGGAAATGGAAATCCAGCGAATGACTACCATGGTTCTAAATCATCATGATCAAATTAAGCCTACACTTATCGCTTTTAACAATCTTTTTGAACGCTCAAATTTTGAATTGATTTCCATACCTGACACGCTCGCTTTTCCTGATTTAAACTATCAGGATTGGGAATTGCTACGTCTGGCACGCCAGCAAAATCCGGAGCTCATGGCACTGGAAGAAGAACGCCGTTCTTATGAAAAAAACCGTGAGTTAGCCAGAATTAGTGGACTACCTGACTTCTCTGTTGGCCTTGAAGTTATGGGGCGAGACTACGCAGGTATGATGTTAATGGACAAAGAGGCTGTTGTAGCCCAGGTAGGTATTCGCATACCCTTACAAAGAAATCGCTATCGGGCAGCCCAAAATGAAGCCATGCAAAGAGCCAATCAGGTGCGCTCAACTTCTGACTCACGAATCGCTCAGATTGAATCAGAATTGATTTCTCTGTACAAATTATTGCGAAATCAGGAGCGTAATTCTTTGCTTTATTCCAGAGAAATGCTTCCTCGTGCGCATCATATATATGAATTATTGCTCGAGGCCTACGCCAATGGCAATGCCAGCCTGGATGAAATTCTACAAATTCAGCGGGATATCATTGATTACAAATTGCAAGTACACGAAAGTGCTGTAGAAGGTTGGAAACTCATCAGCCGCATACAATCGCTAACCGGCAGTTTTGATATCTCCGAAAAAGCACCTCAAGCCGAACAATTTTAATTTCCACACTTACTCGTTATGAAATCACTATTTGCTAATACTTATTTCCGACTTATATCAGTACTCATCCTGGGTATCTTATTGGGCTATCTGATTTTTGGC
>SKIC01000328.1 GCA_007116685.1 Balneolales bacterium | reverse complement strand
TGGGTTCTATGTCACTATCATATTCGCCGTAGCTTATTTACTGTATTATGATATTCTTGGCTGGGGCCCTTCTCAGGAAGAAGAATATGAGCGCGAAATAGCTGCGGCTATCGAGCGATATGGACTTGATCCGGATGGAAGTGTTCCAACAGTAGATTATTCAGAATTTGCTGTTCTTTCTGATGAAGCTAGCCTAGCTGCTGGTCGGGCACTCTATCAGAGTCCACAAAATCTTTGTCAGACCTGCCACGGCCCGAACTTACAAGGTCTTGTAGGTCCGGATTTAACCAACCAATACTGGAAGCACGGTTGTGATTTAGAATCTCTGATATTGAGTATTAAAAATGGTTTCCCTGCACAGGGTATGCCACCCTATGGTAGCGGAAGTCCATTATCAGATGAAGAATTACAGCAACTTGCCAGTTTTATAATTTCCATGCGTGGTACAGAACCCGCAAATGCTAAGGCGCCAAATATGGCGCGTTCGCAAGAATGCTTTATTGATTAATTATTTATCGGACGCAATTCACCACCCTCGAAAACACAGAGGGTGGTGACTTTCTCTTATTATTTCAATTCAAAAGCAGTTTTTTTCACTCATTATTTCCCGGAGGCCTAAATGGCAACCAAAGAACGCTTAAGCAATAAAATTAACCCCATAACGCTTGAGGAGCAGTTTCGGGATGCCCCAACCACCATCTCCCCTGATGGTAAACGAAATTGGATTTTCCCTAAAAAGCCCAGTGGATTTTACTACAAAATTCGCTCTTGGGTAAGCTGGATATTACTCGGTTTTCTTTTTGCCGGACCGTTTATAACTATCAATGGTAATCCTCTCCTACTACTCAATATTCTTGAGCGAAAGTTTGTTGTTTTCGGAGTAGTATTCTGGCCACAGGATTTCTATCTCATGTTCCTGGCCATGATGACCGTTATCATCTTTGTTGTTCTATTTACAGCGATTTGGGGGCGCTTGTTTTGTGGATGGATTTGTCCTCAAACAATTTTTATGGAAATGCTATTCCGGAAAATAGAGTACGCTATTGATGGTGATTATGTAGCCCAAAAGAGATTAGCAAAAGCGCCTTGGAATCGGGAGAAAATCCTCAAAAGAGTATCCAAACACAGTATATTTTTTGCGCTCTCATTTTTGATTGCAAATACTTTTTTGGCCTATATCATTGGCAAGGATGAACTTTGGGCTATTGTAACCGCTCCGCCAACGGAGCATCTCACAGGATTTATAGCTATTACTATATTCAGTTTGGTTTTCTATGGCGTATTTGCCCGGTTTCGAGAGCAAGTATGTCTTGTAGCCTGCCCTTACGGACGTTTTCAATCTGTTCTGGTTGATAATGACAGCATCGCAGTTACCTATGATTTTGAACGTGGAGAACCCAGAGGCGTAATTGGGAAGCGTACCATGGAGGATGGCAAAGTCACAGACATCCCCAAAAAATCAAATGGCGTTCAAGAATACGGAGACTGTATAGAATGTGCCCAGTGTGTACGTGTATGCCCTACCGGAATCGACATTAAAAATGGAATTCAATTAGAATGTATTAACTGTACAGCCTGTATTGATGCCTGTGATGACGTGATGGAAAAAATTGGGCGACCAAAAGGTCTCATCCGCTATACTTCACATAACGCCGTTGCTGAAAAGCGACAACAGCGATTCTTCACACCAAGGATTATCGGCTACATGGCCGTATTTGTGGTTCTCTTTTCGGCACTCACTTATTTCCTGGTTTCACGACCTGAAGTTGAGACCGTAATACTTAGAGAACCGGGTATGCTCTTTAACGAACTCCCCGGAGATCGTTTCTCGAATTTCTACAACGCCAAGTTTTTTAATAAAACCTTCAACGACATTGATGTGGAATTGCGCGTCACTAGTCCGGAAGGCGCCGAGTTACAATTTCTCGGTGATATGGAAATCGTACCTGGTCAAGACGTGCTGGAAAAACGAATTATGGTTTTTCTGGATCGCGCATCACTAGCCGGAAGTCAAACTCCTATTGAATTCGGGGTTTACAGAGATGGAAAAAGAATTCAAACAGTATCAACAGGGTTTATTGGCCCGCCAAATTAAACCAAAAATCACACAATTATGAGTAATACAGCACCTAAAAAAGAATGGAAATGGCCACTGGGCATATTCATTGCTTATATGATATTCGTTGCCGGAACACTGGGTTTCGTGGCTAAAGCATTTATGACCGAAACCCAACTGGTTGTAGAAAACTACTATGAAAAAACACTTACATTTGATCGCCAAATCGAAGAAACGGTACGTGCACGGGAATTAGCTCAGCCATTACGTTGGCAACAAACTGAAAAAACAGTACGCTTTGAATTTCCTGAGGAATTATTGAGCCAAGGAATTAGTGGTGAAATCTATTTCTTCCGCCCTTCTGATTCAGGTCTTGATCGACGTTTTTCTATTCAGGTTGACGAAAAAGGCATTCAGCATATTCCTTTGTCATTGCTATCCGGCGGCTTGTGGAAGATTAAAGCACAATGGATATCCGATGACTTAGCCTATTACAAAGAAGAAAACTTGTTTATTAGAATGTAATACTCAGAAAAACTGTGAGAATCACAAATACCACGTATAGGAAAACAATATGGAAATAATCTGGACAGGATTCGTTTTGGGATTTTTAGGTAGTGCACACTGCGCAGGGATGTGTGGTCCTATCGCTTTGGCGCTGCCAGGTCAAAAACTTGGAACTTTTCCTTATGTAATGAGTCGCTTGTTTTACAATTTCGGGCGGGTGTTTACGTATATGTTTATTGGTTTATTTGCCGGCTTGATTGGATTAGGTGCTGCACTGGCCGGCTATCAACAGATTTTGTCCATCATTGCCGGTGCAACCATTATTCTAATTGCCCTTCTTCCCGGTGCAC
>SKIC01000069.1 GCA_007116685.1 Balneolales bacterium | reverse complement strand
GATTAAAAATGAGAAACCTCGACCAACTTCTGATATATAACTCAGGTTTTGCTGCCATCCCGGAAAATGCTCTTCAACAACCGGAATAACTTCATTTCTAATCGCATTTCTGGCATAATCAGATGAGTGGTTCGACTCGTCTTCTCTCCATTCCAGCTTATTATCTAAAGCATAATTTCTTAGTTCTTCTTTCGTGAAATTCAAAAGCGGGCGAATGATATTATTACGATGCAAACTCATTCCATCCCAAGCCTCAGGAGTTGAACCTTGCAAAAGTTTCATGATAATTGTTTCATAATTATCATCCTTATGATGAGCAGTGACGATATAATCTGCATAATGCTTTTTTAGTGTGCTTTCAAAGCATTCATATCTTTTATTCCTGGCCCAGTCCTGGAAATTACCTTCGCAACTCTTGGCATCAACGACAAATTGCTCACAAATAACACGATACGATTTACAAATAGTATCAACTAATCTAGCATCTAAATCAGAGTTTTCTGCCCTTGTCTTATAATTTACATGTACCGCAATGCAAGGAATCTCATATTTATAAAAAAGATTCAACATGACTATAGAGTCAAGCCCCCCACTAACACCTAACACATAATTTTTATTTTTATCAAGTTTAGAAAATTTCAAATACAGACGCTCTTCAAGTCTCATAGAATCTGACATTTTGATGCGTAATCCTCTTAACTTGTAATTCTTCATCCAGAAGAATTAAATACCCCTCCTTATCTACACCTAACACTTTATAACTATTCTCTTTCAGTTTACCATCCACTGTGACTTTAACCCATTTACCATAACTCATCAGTTCCTGATTGATCGTTTTTTGAATGACTTCACTGTTCCGTGACCATTCTTCAATCATATTTTCCAGGTAAGGCAAAAATCTAGACAGAAACTCTTCTCGGGAAATACCGACCCCCAGCTCCCTATATATTGATGTAGCAATATTTTCAAAATCTTCCGTAAAGTGTTCGTGATTGATATTTATTCCGATACCAACAATCACTTTTTCAGTTTCTCGGCCACAAAATGACGCTTCCGTCAATAAACCGGCAATTTTCTTATCTCCAACATATACATCGTTGGGCCATTTTACTTTAGTATCTAATGAATAAGTGTCTCTAAGATATTTACTTAAAATAGAAGCAGTTGCGATATTTAACAGATGTACATGCTGCCCATCTACACTTTTCAACACGAAAGAGAATGTCAGATTTTTGTAAGATTCAGTTGCCCACACTCTATTATACTGCCCACGACCTTCGTATTGATCATCCGTTATGCAAATCAAACCATGAGTTAATGCACTCGGACATATTTCTTTTAAATGAGAGTTTGTAGAAGGCAGGCTTTTATAATACCACATCGAATGCCCTAACCATTCTGTCTCTAATGATGTATAGCAGAGGGCAAGATCGAAACCAGGTGCTTTTGTAGTATCCATACATCAAAATAATACAAAAAAAAAGGCTCTACAATACTGTAGAGCCTTAACACACACATATAACTTTTCAGCAGAAATTACTTGCCTACTACGAGTACTGAATCTTCAGTTCCATATTCGTTAGCAACGTAAGAATCTGCTTCATCGTCGTTTTCCCAACGCTCACTATCAATGAAATAACGGAATTTTGCTTCTGTTTCCGGCTTTACGCGAATAATGCCTTCCCATACTCCGTTTTTCTTTTCTAATTTGTCTGCAGCAGGATCCCAGTTGTTGAAATCGCCAACTACTGCAACTTCATTCTCAGCCCAATCTGCAGGTACTTTAAAAGTTACTTTACAGATTGTTCTTTTAGGGGTGAATTCTTTCTTAATCATGATTCGATATTTGTTTGATTATGTTTGGACAACACTTAAAGATAAACCCTTTATTTATTACCTCAAACACCAATCAGGCATAAAATATTAAGATAATAATTTTATTAAACTTTAAATTATTAATTAATGATGTGGTATATCTTCACTTTGAAAGCTATGGAATCGTTTCCAGCCTTAGCTAAGCAGGATAAGTTCTGAGTATATCTAATTATGTTAGTTGAAAAGACTTTATTTTTTAAAGTATTTTATTCAGCCAATCTGATTTTAAGTAAATCCGTTTTAGTGATGGGGGTTGGGTCAATTCCTTTAATCAAGGCGAGATAATAACTTGTGAAATCAGCCAATTCTACTAATGAAAATATTCTCTGTAAGCGATTAGATCCCTCAGATTTCAACTCGTACATAGCAGCCGTTTGGTTTTCAATAAGTTCACGAGTGATTTTCATTCTTTTGGTTACTTTTGGATTGTCTTCAACGTCTCGCAACATTAATACTGATAAGCGTCCCGTTAAATGGGCTATCTGATCCCAGCCAATAATCTCGTTGTGAGTCATTTCGGGGAAATAATTACCATAGGCTAATGTTTTGGAGTTCTCCATGAATTGGTGCCTCCAGCGATAGTTTACGCCCCTAAGGATATTACTGTCAGAATAGATGATGGGCAATGTGTCTTCAAGATTTTCAGCTAAATCTAGTGCTCTGTTGAAATCATAATCGCCATATAATTCAACTTGTTCCGCAAGAAACTCAGGCATGCTCAACATTTCATCATTAAAATCACCAGTTAGTAATCCCAATTTTTCGCAAAAACGATAAATAGGAACAAAAGTATAAGCTAAACCGGAACGAGGGCGAAGTTCTGCCGGAATATCAACCACAGGTATGCTGTTCTTTTGACATATATCCATGAGCTGACCGCCGGAAGTAATAGCTAAAACTTTCGCGCCTGATGCAAGCGCCTGTTCCAGAGCTTCTATGGTTTCCTCAGTTTCTCCACTATAACTACTAATTATGATCAAAGTATGTTGATTAACCCAGCCAGGCACACCGTAGTTTTTGCTGATAAAAATGGGAACTTT
>SKIC01000020.1 GCA_007116685.1 Balneolales bacterium | reverse complement strand
GAAGGTGATGACGGCGTACAGCGCCTGAATGTATTGGATATACAGCGCCTCATCCGCTTCATGAGTAAAGTTGTTATTTGTGTGGTGCCCGGCTGGGCTGTTGGTGGCGGACACAGTTTGCACGTAGTTTGTGATATGACCTTAGCCAGTAAAGAACACGCCGTTTTTAAACAAACCGATGCCGACGTAGCCAGTTTTGACGGTGGCTATGGTTCTGCGCTTTTGGCTCGTCAGGTCGGGCAAAAACGTGGGCGTGAAATTTTCTTTCTTGGCAGAAACTACTCCGCTCAGGAAGCGTTTGAGATGGGAATGGTAAACGCTGTTGTCCCCCATGACGAACTTGAAGAAACAGCCTATCAGTGGGCGCAGGAAATTCTTGGAAAAAGTCCGACTGCCATTAGAATGATAAAATTCGCTTTTAATCTTGTAGATGATGGCATGGTTGGTCAGCAAGTTTTTTCAGGCGAAGCCACTCGTCTTGCATATATGACCGAAGAAGCCGAAGAAGGAAGAAACGCATTCCTCGAAAAAAGAAAGCCGGATTTCAGAAAATTCCCTTGGCTTAGTTTGTAGATAGGTTATAGGAATTCATGGAATTATTCATGGTACAGGTCTCAGACCTGTACCATGAATTCGTACTAGCTTAGGTTTATACTTACAGCAACATCGTAGCCGGATTTTCCAAATATCCGCGGAAGGTTTGGAGGAATTCCGCAGCCTTTGCGCCGTCAACCACACGGTGATCACTGGAAAGTGTAACTTTCATGCGTTTGCCTGGTACTACGGCTCCATTTTCTACAACGGGCACATCACGGATACTACCAACAGCAAGAATACATGCATTAGGTGGATTGATGATGGCAGTGAATTCTTCAATACCAAACATACCGAGGTTACTAACGGTAAAGGTACTTCCTTCCCAATCCTGAGGCTGAAGTTCTTTATTTCTCGCTTTACCTGCTAATTCTTTGGTCTCAGCAGAAATTTGCGCCAATCCTTTTTGGTCAGTGTGACGAATTACAGGAGTTAGTAAGCCTTCATCAACGGCGACAGCCACGGCTACGTGTACATTACCGTGCTTTCTGATGATATCACCCAACCAGGAGCTGTTAATATCAGGATGCTTGCGCAGAGCCATAGCCGCTGCTTTCACAACAAAATCATTGAAAGAGATTTTCACTTCGCTGATTTCGTTTAAGGCCTTGCGAGTTTCGATAGCGCGCTTCATGTCGATATCGATAGTCTCGTAAAAGTGCGGATTAGTGAATTTGCTCTCTGCTAATCGTTTAGCGATGGTTTTGCGCATTTGAGTGATTTTGATATCCTGATCTTCACGGGATGCTGTTGGTGTATCAAAAGTTGGAGCAGAGGCCGCAGGAGCGCTTTCTTTGAATGTCTCTACATCTTTTTTAACGATACGACCGTTTGGTCCGCTTCCGTCAATTTTCGACAAAGAAATACCGCGCTCTTCCGCCATTTTACGTGCTAATGGAGATGCTTTTACCCGGTCATCGGAATCATCCTGGCTTTCGGAAGAAGCATCTGAGGATTCGGCTTTTTCTTTCTTTTCCAAATCACCAAAAAGTGGATCAAAATCTTCATCTTTGGAATCTTTAGACTCTTTTGAATCAGACTTTGCAGGCGCTTTTTCCTCAGAATCAGAGCCTCCCTGGTCTGCAAGTAAGTCTGAAATATCTTCGCCTTCGTCTCCAATTACAGCCATTATCCCGCCAAGAGGAACAGCATCTCCTTCTTTGGCGACTATTTTCAGAATGGTACCGGCATCAAAAACCTCTACATCCATAGTGGCTTTGTCGGTTTCCACTTCCGCAATAATATCGCCGGAAGAGACCTTATCTCCTTCTTTAACGTTCCATTTAGCAATAACACCTTCTTCCATGGTGTCACTGAGTTTGGGCATATCAATTACTATGGCCATGCTGTCGTATTCCTTGTAGTGAAAATTAGTTTCTGTAAGTTACGGTATTTACCGCATCAATAACCTGTTTTTTGTCCAAAAACCATAAATCGTAGAGGTTTTTAGCAAATGGCGCCGGAACATCGGGCAGACAAACACGCAATACCGGTGCATCCAGGTAGTCAAAAGCATCTCTTTGTATTTGGAAGCCTACTTCTGAAGCAATGCCGCCAAATGGATGCGACTCATCAACAACTACACAACGGTTTGTTTTCTTAACAGATTCGATTACGGTTTCCATATCGAAAGGCTTTATGGTACGTGGATCAATAATCTCGCACTCGATGCCATCTTTTGCCAACTGCTGAGCTGCCTGAACAGCTACGTGATATGCTTTACCGTGAGCCACAAGAGTTACATCTGTTCCTTCTCTTTTGATTTTGGCTTTACCCATTGGAATGATGTAATCCTCTTCATCAGGAACATAACCTTTCATACCGTACATTTGCTCTGATTCGAGGAAAATTACAGGGTTATTGTCACGGATAGCTGTTTTCAACATTCCTTTTGCGTCACCGGGCTCAGATGGATACATCACTTTAAGTCCAGGATAGTGCGCATACAAACTCTCGTAAGAAACAGAGTGCGTTGCACCGAGCTGACCTGCACCAGCGTTTGGTCCGCGAAATACCATAGGGATGGAAATTTGTCCTCCACTCATATAACGTAACTTTGCGGCATTATTTAGGATTTGATCGATTCCAACCAAAGCAAAGTTGAAGGTCATAAATTCGATAATTGGACGAAGGCCGTTCATTGCTGCACCAACACCAATACCTGCAAAGCCAAGCTCTGAAATTGGAGTATCGATAACTCTTTTTGAGCCAAACTCATCCAACATACCTTGTGTAACTTTGTAAGCGCCATTATACTCGGCTACTTCTTCACCCATGATTACGATGGATTCATCGCGGCGCATTTCTTCGTTTAATGCTTCACGAATTGCTTCTCTGAATTGTAATTCTGCCATATTGATAGATTATTAACTAAATGGTTTGGGTGAGTTAAACGTGGTATGGAAAATCATCTTCCACATAAACATGCTTGTAGAGATCTTCGGCTGGTGGTAACTCAGCGTTTTCAGCAAAATCTACAGCATCCAAAATTTCTTGCTCCAGACGATCTTCAATTTCTTTCAAATCATCATCGGTAGCGAGTTCTTTATCAAACAAATAAGACTTCAATCTTTCGATGGGGTCATTTGCTCTAAATTCTTCCAACTCTTCTTTTGTACGATAATTTCCGGGGTCACTCATAGAATGCCCTCTGTAGCGGTAGGTTCGAACTTCCATGAAGTAAGGCTTTTGCTCGTTTCTCACATATTCAGCTGCCTCAGAAAATTTCTCAATTACGCTGAATAAATCCATACCGTTAACAACGTCGCGTTTCATATTGTATGGTGCGGCACGCTCAACCAATTCACCGGCAGTGTGGCGATTTACAGCTGTACCCATGGAGTAGCCATTATTTTCGACTACAAAAATCACCGGCAAATTCCATAATGCTGCGAGATTGAAACTCTCGTTTACAGAACCCTGATCGATAGCGCCATCGCCAAAGAAACAGGTAGCAATTCTATCATTATCATTGTATTTGTTAGCAAACGCCAAACCCGCCGCTAAAGGAAGATGAGCACCTACAATAGCGTGTCCGCCCCAGAAATGATTTTCGAGATCAAAAAAGTGCATGGAACCGCCCTTACCTCTGCTGCATCCGTCTACTTTTCCGAATAATTCAGACATACAAGCATTCGCTGAAGTTCCACGTGCCAGAGCCCAGCCATGACAACGATAAGCAGTAATAATGTCGTCATCCTGATTCAGAGCGTGAACAACTCCGGTGGACAGTGCTTCCTGACCGATATATAAGTGAAGAAATCCACCAAATTTCCCTTTTTGATACTGTTGTGCAGCACGCTCCTCAAATCGACGTTGTTTGTACATTGATTCGTACAAACCGAGTAAATCCTCTTCTTTAATACCAAGAGATTTATGGCTTTTACGGGTTGCTTTAGGCAAGTCTGTAGTTTTATAGACAACGCCGGTAGGGGTAAAACCCGCAACCTGATCTTTTTTCTTAGACATTAATAAACTCCGAATTTAACTGTTTTGTGTCCCTGTATAAGGTATTGCCAGAGGATACCATTCCCGATTTCTGGCGCAGTGTTTTGGGCGGCAAATATAAAGAAAAATGCTGATTCTTACCGAATTTTTAACAAAGGTATTTCGAAATTCGGGCCTTACAGCACTTTCTAATGCTATCATTTATCCGATATATTCGATCGGATATGAATATCTCGCTGCGGGAAAGGTATCTCGACATTGTAAGCCGCAAACTTTCGAACTATTGCCTGATTAAGTTCATTTCTGATGATATGGTGCTTTTTCACATCCGGAATCCAAACCCGTAATTGCATATCCCAACTGGAATCACCAAAGTTCCTGAGATGTACTTGCCACGGAGGTTGCTTCATAACTTCAGGATGCTCGGAGGCCACTTCGTCTAATGCTTTTAAAACCGTATCCAAATCTGAGCCATAGGAAACTCCCACCTCCAAATCTAAACGATATGTAGGATCACCGTGGGAATAATTGGTTACCTGGCTCCCCACAAATTCCTGATTGGGCACAATAATAGAAATATTATTCAAGGTTCGGATTTTAGTGGAGCGAATATTGATTTCTGTAACATCCCCCTCTACTCCGCCAACACTAACTCTGTCGCCAACAGCAATGGGACGTTCAAAAAGTACAATCAGGCCGGAAATGAAATTACTGGTGATGTTTTGTAATCCGAAACCTATACCAACAGATAGTAAACCAAAAATAACGGCAAGGCTACTTAAATCTATACCCACAAACTGAAATGAAATAAGAACACCAAGAATAACGATTACATAGTAGGTTACCCTGCTCAATGTGTATCTCATACTCGCATCCAAATCCAGACGCGTCAATATGCGATTCATCAGCATATTTCTGGTAAATCGCCCTAGCATCAATGTTGCAGTCAAAAAAAGCGCAAAAAGAATGAGCGACATCAGCGTGACCGGAGTGTTCTTCAAGTTGAAGAGCGTTACCGTGAGCAACTCATGCAATCGGGACAAATAATCTAAAAGAGAGGAATCCAATTTTGTGGTGGCTTATTTAGGTTTGATTTGAAGCAAATGTACGAAAATCTGATTAGTCAATTTTACATCAAGTTTGTATCTTTATTTAGATTTAATCTAATTCAACTATATGAAGTCATTATTTTCACTAGTCGTTCTGACTTTTCTTTTACTGACAACACAAATCACCGAAGTTTTTGCTCAGTCCCTAACTATTTATTCAGGGCGCAGCAAAGCTCTTGTTGATCCTATCGTTAACGATTTTCAACGCCAAACAGGAATTAGGGTAAATGTCAGATATGGCGGCTCTACACAGTTGGCAGTGGCCTTACTTGAAGAGGGCCGACGCTCCCCCGCAGATTTATTTTGGGCTCAGGATGCCGGCGCGCTTGGTGCTGTAACACAAGGTGAAATGCTTCAGGAATTACCGGAATCCATTCTGGAATTAGTACCAGAACAATTCAGAAGCGAAAATAAAACATGGGTTGCCACAAGCGGTCGTGCCCGGGTTCTTGCCTATTCAACCGTTCGCTCAAGTGAGGATGAAATTCCATCAAATATTAATGGATTAACCGATCCAAAGTTCAGAAATCGAGTGGGATGGGCTCCAAGTAATGCATCGTTTCAGGCTTTTCTGACAGGTTTTCGCTTGTTACATGGCGATGATGCGACACGTGATTGGTTAAGAGCAATGAGAGAAAACGATGCACAAAATTACGTAAATAATAATGCCTTGATTCAAGCTATTGCTGCCGGCGAAATTGATTTTGCACTTACAAATCATTATTACTTATTTCGTTATACAGAGAGCAATCCTAACTATCCTGTTGCACAAACATTTTTTGAGAACGGCGATCCCGGAAACCTAAATAACGTATCTGGTGCCGGAATTTTGAAAACCAGCAGGAACGCTGAAGCGGCTCAGCAGTTTATTTCCTTCATGCTAGAACAACACGCTCAAAGATTTTTCACAGAAAATATTTTCGAATATCCTGCTACTGAGGTCGAAGGTGAACTGCCCGGCGGAGTCACTTTTCAGGAGATGCTGGAAATTAGTCCACAAGTAGATTTAGATGCTCTTGCTGACCTTGAGCAAACCATTCGATTATTGCGGGAGGTTGGACTATTATAAACGGTAAGAAATATCAGACGCCTCCCTGGTATTTTCTGTTTCCGAGTGTTCTCGTTGGGATTGGTGTACTTATCCCACTTTTCTATCTATTACTTCGTGCTCTGGAAGCCGACTTTGAACAAATTCAAGAGTTAGTTTTCCGGGAGCGCAACCTTACGCTTTTTTACAATACGCTAATCCTTGCTCTTGGCACCCTGGTTTTTACCACGCTCATCGCCTACCCCCTTGCTTATATTACAGCGAGAACGAACATCCCCGGCAAAAAAATCCTAACCTTATTGGGAGTCCTGCCCCTCGCCATTCCCGGTTATGTTATGGCTTATGCCTTACTTGGCCTCACCGGAGCTAACGGTATGATGGCAACCGTATTTGGATTGGAATTGCCTCGCTTAAGTGGATATTGGGGAGCACTGGTTTCTATCAGTTTATACACCTTCCCTTATTTATTTCTAAATCTGAGAGCCGGTTTGATGGGACTCGACCCCGCATTGGAAGAAGTGGCGCGCTCACTGGGATATCGTCCGCATCAGGTTTTTCTGAAAGTTATTTTACCCCAACTTCGCCCTGCCTATTATGCCGGCGCTCTAATTATCGGTTTGTACGTTTTAGGGGATTTCGGCTCAGTTTCACTGATGCGATTTGAGACGTTTAGTTACGCTATTTATTTGCAATATGCGGCCTCCTATGATAGAATTTACGCCGCTTGGCTGGCTTTGATGTTGCTCTGCATGACCGGATTTGCTCTGGTCCTTGAGTATAAACTCTTACGCGGTCTCTCCTTCTACAGAACAGGAACCGGAAGCAGCAAGCGCGCCAAAACAGCTCGCCTTGGAATCTGGAAATATCCTGTCTATTTCTTTGTAAGCATTTTAATGCTGGCTTCCATCATTCTTCCGGTTATGACCATCATTTATTGGATGATGGACGGCTTAGACGGCTTTTTCTGGCCAAATTTATGGTCGGCCTTGGGTTCTTCTGTTTCGGCATCGGCACCGGCGGCATTTTTGGCGGCCACATTGGCTATTCCATTAGCCTACATTGGCGTACGATATCCTACGCGATCAACTCGTATTCTCGAGAAAATGGCCTACTTCGGTTACGCCACTCCACCACTGGCCTTAGCTCTGGCTCTGATTTTTTTCACGCTGAGCGCTGCGCCAATCTTATATCAGACTCTTACCCTTTTAATTCTCGCCTATACGCTTCACTTCATGGCTGAAGCCGTTGGTCCGGTGAGAAGCGCCTTATATCAAGCCTCACCCCGTCTTGAAGAAGCGGCCCGAAATCTTGGATATCCTCGTTTTAAAGCCTTTATGAAATCCACTTTCCCTCTTTTGCGTGGTGGAATGATTGTGTCTATGGCTTTTGTTTTTTTATCAGCAATGAAGGAGTTGCCTATTACGTTTCTTTTGTCTCCAATCGGATTTGATTCCCTGGCCGTAAACGTATGGAGTTATTCGGTGGAAGCAATGTTTGCACAGGCCGCTCCCTTTGCATTATTAATTTTATTATTTTCATCCCTCTTTGTTGGATTATTATTTGCCCGTGAATGGAGCCAGAAATGAGTTGTTTATTAGACGTAAGCCATCTTTGCAAAACTTTTGATGACGATCATCAAAAGGTGGTTGATAACGTCAGTTTTGAAATTAAGAAGCATGAGATATTCGCACTACTTGGACCGAGCGGATGTGGGAAAACCACTACCCTTCGTATTATTGCCGGTTTCGAGCAACCCGATAAAGGCTCGGTAACATTAAATTCCGTACCACTAGTTTCTGATGACGTAAACTTCCCTCCTGAAAAACGTGGTATTGGCTTGGTTTTTCAGGATTATGCCTTATTCCCTCATCTCAGCGTACTGGATAATGTGATGTTTGGTATGCAAAAGGTGGATAAAAGTATCCGCAACGAAAAAGCCGTTGAAATTTTATGTATGATGGGCTTGCGAGATTTTCAACATCGTAAGCCCTCAGAATTATCCGGTGGGCAGCAACAGCGCGTGTCCTTAGCCAGAACAATTGCCCCTATGCCGGAATTGATTTTATTGGATGAGCCCTTCTCAAATCTCGATGCCGTTTTGCGCCAATCCACCCGGGAAGAAGTTAGAAACCTCCTCAAAAAAACCGGAATGAGTGCTCTTTTGGTAACACACGATCAGGAAGAAGCACTTTCTTTTGCAGATCGAATTGCCGTTATGAATAACGGGCGAATCGAGCAGATTGGAACCCCGGAAGATGTGTATTACCGACCCAAAACACAGTTCGTTGCGCAATTCCTTGGACGCACAAATCTAATCATGGCCGATGCCGATGGCGACATGGCAAAAACGCCTTTTGGCAATGTTTATATAGACAAACCATCAAGCGGTAAAGTGTTATTATCTATTCGTCCGGAGCATCTAACTATCGTTGCATCCAAACTCGAAAACGAAAATTGCGGCGAAGTGGTGGGCAAGGATTTCTACGGTCATGATATTACCTATCGTGTTCGGATTAAATCACGAGAATGCCTCGTACATACAGACAACAGCGTTGATTACGAACCCGGCGACCTTGTAGCCGTCACACCCCGAGAACCGGCTATTGTTTTGAAAGACACCGCTATTTCCTTCTCTAAAGGTGATTTACAACCTATTTTGTAGGGTTGCTAATAACATCTCTATTCACCGTCATTCTTAAAAGCTTTGATTTCAAGTCGATTTCGAAATCTTAACTCAAACTTTTAAGCCTTTTTTTGTACTATTCCAGCCAAATTCAGATTAATAACACTCATTACATAAGATTCTGATGGCAACTGATAAACTCGTTCGAACGGTTGGTTTAAAAGGGGCAATTTTTATTGGCTTGGGTTCTATTATGGGAACCGGTGTTTTTGTGAGTACGGGTTTAGCGGCCGGTATTGCCGGTCCCGCTGCAATTTTGGCGGTCTTTCTTGCCGGAATGTTAGCTTTGGTAAATGGATTAAACAGCGCTCAGCTTGCAGCAGCTCATCCGGTGAGTGGAGGAACCTATGAATACGGCTATCGTTTTGTGGCGCCACCGATTGGCTTTACCGCCGGCTGGATGTTTTTGATTGCAAAGTCGATGTCTGCCGCCACTGCCGCACTTGGATTTGGGGGCTATTTGCTAATCATGTTGCCATTTATAGAAAGCCGGTTTATCGTTCCTGTTGCTCTCACTGCGGTTCTACTCATTACCTTTGTGGTCTATTTGGGGTTACGCCGTACAAGTACGGTCAACTTTCTAATTGTGTCTATTACGTTAGCCTCTTTGGCGTTTTTCATTTTAGGAAGTATCCCCCTGTATGCGGAACTCGGCTTTTCGGCTTTTCGACCGGTTTTTATTGCTGAGGAGCTTTCTTTTTCTGAGATGATGCACACTCTTTTCCATGCTACGGCAATTGCATTTGTGGCTTTTACAGGTTACGGACGTATTGCTACTCTGGGCGAAGAAGTTCAAGACCCGGCTAAAACGATTCCAAAAGCAGTTTGGGCTACGCTTGGTGTTACCATGCTTTTATATTTACTGGTGCTCTCGGGTGGTATTGCAGCTCTTGGAGCGGAAGGACTCAGCGAAGCAGCCCGTTCTAATGCCTCTCCTCTTTCCGCCGCTGCCGCCACATTTGGCATTCCAGGAGCCGTCACTATTCTTTCTATCGGAGCCATCACCGCCATGCTCGGTGTGCTTTTAAATCTAATTTTGGGCTTATCCCGCGTGGTATTGGCTATGAGCAGGAGGCGCGACCTTCCCTCCTTTTTTGAAAAAACAAATACCAAAGGCGACTCCCCGGAACGTGCCGTAATTGCCTGTGGATTATTTGTGGCTTCTCTAACGCTTATCGGGGACGTCTATGTAACCTGGTCTTTTAGTGCGTTTACCGTTCTGATTTATTATTCCATCACCAATTTATCGGCCATTCGCTTACCAGAAACGATGCGATTGTATCCAAAGTGGTTAGGCTACTGTGGATTGGGAGCTTGCCTGTTTATCGCTTTCTGGGTTGAGCAGGATATTTGGCTTTGGGGTCTTGGACTTATCACAATCGGTTTGATGATTCACGGCTTGGGAAAAAAGCGATAATCAGCTCAGTCGAGAATTCTCCAAAATCAGTTTTTTGCGAAGATTTTTGAGTAATCGATAATTTGGCGCTCATAAGCTTCATCCATCAACACAGAAGAAATCATGAAATCTGCGGTGGCGCGATTACAGGCTACGGGAATATTATACACTGCCGACAAGCGCAATAATGCTTTCACATCTACATCGTGTGGTTGAGCAGCCATTGGATCCCAGAAAAAAATCAGAAAGTCGATTTCATTTTCACAGATTTTAGCCCCGATTTGCTGATCTCCACCGAGCGGACCACTTCGAAAACGATGCACCTTTAAGCCCAATTCGTCGGCAATTAAACCGCCGGTAGTTCCGGTTCCGTACAAAATATGTTTGGATAAAGATCCTTTATTAAACCGAACCCAATCCAGAATATCTGACTTACGATTGTCGTGAGCAACCAAGGCAATTTTCTTTTGTTTCTCCATTCGGATGGTATCGATGTCCTTACTTACTTGGGGTAAAATTCGCATATTAATTTATTTTTATGAGGTGGTTCCAAGGCGACCAAAATCGTAATTATTTTTTGTAACTGCTCCACACCATGCAACATTATCCAAGTACCATTGAATGGTTTTTCGGATTCCGGATTCAAACGTTTCCTCAGGAGTCCAACCCAAATCACGCTTAATTTTACCGGCATCTATTGCATAGCGAAAATCGTGGCCGGGACGATCTGTTACAAAAGAAATTTGTTCTTC
>SKIC01000068.1 GCA_007116685.1 Balneolales bacterium | reverse complement strand
ATTAGCTTCTGAAAGAACAGGTCCCTGAGCAATCCCTTCCACAAACAGAGAAGCTGCCTGAAATAAATTATGATCGGCAACAGTTGCCTGAAATCGACCTTCGGAAACACCCGCTATCAGTGTTTCAGTGTCTATATCTTCTGAAATCAATTCGATTTCAAAATTATAGCCTTGATTCCGTAAATCGCACAGAGTTGTCAGGTAAGATGTGTTATTTCTAACAGCAATTCGTAAACCATCCAAATCAGCCAATTCGATACCTGCTTTAAATTTATCTGCCGGCAATACTAAAATCTGGTCTACCAAATTGTATGGCTTTGAAAAGGCTATGTACTTGGCTCGATCTTCTGTTATCGTGTAATTAGCCGCAATGATATCGCCATCACCACGGTTTAGAATGTCTATCGGATTTTCGCCCGGGCGCACAATTACCACCTCTACATTCAGCCCATTTCTGCGAGCGAAGGAATAGACGAAATCGTATTCAAAACCTCTGTCCATTCCACGGTGAATGAAATAGCTATTTGAGCCATATCGAGTGATAAGACGAATACTTCCGCGTTCTTTGATATCACGGAGATTAAAATCTACAGGATTTACGTGGGTAATTCCTATTTCAGTACTTACAATTTCTTCTCCTGCATCAGCCTTATTAAATGATAATAAGGCGATGATTATTACAGCGAAGATAGATATAGCAATGGTATACTTTTTACTCATATAGTGAAATTTGAACCGGAAACTTCTCACACTAAGTCGGTTTCACTTTCCTGAGAACCAGGTGGTTCGTTATTGTTGGTATGTCTCTACCGGATAGTCATTGTCAGCCTTTCGGCCAGTATTCAATTAAAAAATGTTTATCTGTAAATCGATTTGGTGTGTGTGCGATTTTATACAACAAATTTACGATGATGTTCCAGATAAAACAAGATTTTCAAATCTTGTAAAGCACTGAATTTACAATATTTTAGAACTTGTGATTGGAACCGCTTTCCCGAAGCTTAGGAGCGACCTTTCCAGGCTATGAACACACCAATCAGAATAAGTGCCATGGAAAAAAATGAAAAAAGTGGCGGCATCTCAGCAAAAAATATGAGCGCGAGCAGCGTTGCAAAGACCGGCTCTGATAAAATCAATGTTGACAGTACAGTAGGCGAAATGTATTTCACTGAAAAGTTGAATGAGCCATGCCCGATAATTTGTGGCCCGATAGCAAGTCCCACTCCAGCAAATACAAAAGCGGAATCCCATCGAAATTCTGCGGAGGTGATAAATGCAGCGGCGACGCAGGTTATAGCAGTAAAAGCGTACACCCAAAACACATAATTCAGCCAGTTTGAGCGTTGGCGCAATTCCCTGCTAATCAGAAAATACACCACAAACATACAAGCGGCCATTACAGCGAGAAAATCCCCCAATAAGGCATGCTCGAAATCAGAGGCGAAAAGTCCATCCGAAATAGCCAGTAAAACGGTACCTGAAAAAGCGAGTAAGACCCCGCCCCAGACCATTGCCCCAAATCTTTGCCCCATGAACCGAGATTCAATTAAAATCAGAATAATGGGATGCATGGTCACCAATACGGATGCAGACGCTACGGAAGTCAAATTTAAGGCTGCAATCCACAAAATAAAGTGCAGACCAAGACTAGCACCGGCCCAAAAAGCTCGTTGCATGTCTTTACTCTGATAACTTTCAATCTGCCCTCTCAATCGGTACCACAACCAAAAGGGCAGCAGTATAAGTGCGGCAGACACCGTTCTGAGTGTTGCTAGTGCTACGGGATCTGCGAAGTCAGCAGTTCTAACTAAAATGGGAGCAAAAGCGAAACTGGTAACGCCAAGCGCAAGGAAAAAACCAATTCGTGTTTGTGGTTGATCACTCACGCCTTTTCCACTTTAGCGAATTCTATCCATAGAACGTACCAGAGCTTCGTCTTTTTTTATGAAAACAATGGCGATATACTGAAAAATCAGAGCCAGGGTAACCACTGCAATAGAACCGGCCTCTGGAAACATCTGGGAGCTGATTCTTCCCATAGTAAAAAAAATACCCAGGCTGGCACCAAGAACTACAAGCTGAGGAATCATGGCTTTCTTTACCCAAGAAATTTGCTTTGGACGATCGGAATACAAAGTTATAGCAAATCCTGTAAGTCCGGCAGAAGCCACTATTGCGATTATTACCAGCCACCCAAGCCAATTACCCGGATCATCTAAGGCATGACCAAGCATTGGGAAAAAGAAATATGAGATATTTGCTAATATGGCTACTACTAAAGCCGCTGTTTGAAATCTTTGAATCACTTTACTGTACTTTATTGATGATGTAAATAATGGCTTAAGATAAGACTCGTCACCACAGCGATACAACTAATCAATGTAATAGTGTTGCAATAACTTTTTTGCTACTTTTGGCGCTTAGTAATCAAATCCACCATTAGCGCTAAACGTGTCTCAAAACCGCCCTACTCTTATTGTTGAACTGGCTCTACTTTTTATGGTATTTGTCTGGGCACTCAATTTTTCGGTTGTAAAATATAGCCTTGAAGAAATTGATCCGCTAAGTTTTAATGCCTTTCGATTCATCCTTGCCACCGCATTTATCTGGCTTATTGTTTTTGCGAGGCGTATTAAAATCAGAATTCAACCGGGCGATTGGCCAAAACTTATATTTTTGGGTTTATGGGGTAATCTGATTTATCAATTGCTTTTTATCTTTGGAATTGACCGTACATTTTCAGCGAATGCGGCTGTGATGTTAGGCACAATACCTGTTTGGACAGCGCTTTTTTCTCATTTATTCTTTGAGGATAAATTGACAAAAATCACAGGCGCTGGTGTCGTTCTGGCTTTTGTTGGCGTAGCTTTAATAATGGGTGGCGGACCGGATGGATTTTCACTTTCCGCTGATACCGTAATCGGGGATTTAATCATTGTTATTGCTGCTATGGTATTTGCAT
>SKIC01000102.1 GCA_007116685.1 Balneolales bacterium | reverse complement strand
CATTTATTGTAACTCTGGCTGAAGGTTCAGAAAAAACGAACAGAGCATGTGGCTCCAGATTTATTTCAATAACTTCACTGCGTTCTGTGAAAAATTGCAGACTATCTCTAAATGGCTTGTGATATAGTGTCTCTATTCGCAGTTCAAATTGGTCTCGCCTAAAGTTTCTTGCACTATATGGTGTTTGACCTACATTTTGACCATCAATAAAAACTCTGGCATTGGTCGGATAACTATTAATTGTTAACAATTCCATAGGAGCTGTACGACGCATCACGATATCGCGTACGACGGTTTCACCAGCAACAACTTCAACAGTAGCTGCATAAGGATCAAAACCTTGAGGTTGCATGCTTAATCGGTACCTGCCCGGTTGTAAATCAGCAACCATGAAACCATCAAAAATGGTTCTTTCCTGAACGGTACCATCCTGATACCCCAATTGTAATTGGACATCATCCACATTGGTGCGAACTTCCAAACGACCTTCAGAAGTACGCAATTGCTGTTGCTGTTGAAAATTCACTTCTTGCGTCGTTTCAGAGTTTAGTGAAACTTGCAAGTTTGTTAATCTTACCGGATTAAACCCGTCTTTAGAGGCGATAATGATATAGTTACCTATGGGTAAGTTATCGAATATAAGCTCAAAAAAATCTCCTTCAGCCGAAGGAATGACTGCAATTCTTTCATCTACTCTCTGCCCAAGGTTATTAATGAGCTGCACAGATGCGGCATCTTCGTTCAATAGCAAACGAAGACTACCGGTTGGCACAGCTTCACGATCAAAAACAGGTTCTTCAAGCATGGAGATTTCATATGTGACTACCTGCTGCTTATGAATTTGTTGTTGCTGATAATAATTATTGAAAAAACCATCCGGGTGCCGGATTTGGAAATGCCTCATTGCGGTAGTTTGATTTCCTAAAAATGGATTTTCAAAGCGCAAAATGATGGTCTCATCATCACGAACGGTAACTCTGCTTACATCCACGTTAAATCCACCGCGGGCAATAAATTGCATATCGTTATCACGAATCCATCGGGCAACGTTGTGAATGCTAAAAACCTGGTTTCGCGCAACTTTAATACGAATTATACCTTCGTTCTCTTGAAGTGCGGGCGTTACCGGTCTACCATCAATATCATTTGAAATATCAGTAATACTGATATCCAAAGTACCCGGACGTCTGACCTCCTGGGCTTGTAAGACATCTATACAAGCCAAAACTATGAAGAGAACGATGAGACTGCTTATGTAGCGTTTTTTCATATTACTAAGTGAAGTACTGTGTTCTTTTTATTCTTGAACTCTTATCTGAAATAAAGGTTCTTGTTTTTTTTCGGTTGATGTTCGAGCAAATAAGTCCGAAACGTTATCCATACGGATAGATAGAATCAGATCGATTTTTGTATCACTATGAGTGATAGAATTACTATTGCGATGGTAGCTTTCGGTTATTCGCGCAGCATGGATGTATTGTAATTGTTCGTCAATATATCGTACATGCATTCTCGCTTTGGCTTCACTATCAGAAACTTCGAGATTGTCAATTGCAAAAACTACGACTTTTCCATCTCCGAGCAGCGGACCAACTTTTAATACATTCTCAGCTGCTACATCCTGAAAACGATAAATTTGATCTCCTTCAAGCTGTATACCAACCTCAGAAGCATTTTGAATTCCACTTTGAACTTCAAACGATTCAGGAATATGCCAGGCTACCCATTTTTGGGTCAAATAATTCGCAAAGGCTTCTTCAGTCCAGTTACTGATACTGTTTGATACACCCTTTTCATACTCGGCAGAAAGTTCACCTTCTTCTGAGCCAAAATAAACTACACGAACAATGGAACCGGCTTCTGAAATTGAACTACTAGTTTCAAATTTCTCAATAGAAGCACCTTCTTCTATTACTGTTCGGATGCTTGAAGTGAGAATATCAACCTGTCCATTTAGAAGGAGGTTTAATGTAGGCTGCACAGAAATTCGTAGTATATCATCCCCTACTTCAGTTGAGAAAACAAAAACTCCTTCTTCGGTCTCGCTAAAACTCCAACTGGAAATTTTAACAGGCATACTCACTTGCTCCAGAAAAGCAGAAATTTGTCGTTGAACATTTCCGGGTTGCCCAAAGGAAATATCTAAGCTAGAGCTGTAAGATTGGAAATATGAAGATATGAAAGATTCATCAGCAGTCTCCAAAATCCATAATAATCTATATACTATGTGCTTAAGATCTTGATTATCAAAAACCAGATTATCATCCGGAGCTAAGGTAACATCATAAATAGCACCATCAGAATCTCTCATAAAAATTAGATCTTGATGTCCAACCCCAGTATTAAACCTGACTTTTTCTAATGTGCCATAGAAAGTCTGAGTATGAGATAGTAATTCCATTGCAGTGGCGTTGTGATTTGTAACCCAAGCCTGATATCCAACACGAACTATATCACGTCTGAAGTCGTCTTTTGAAACGATATCCTTAGCAGATGCTGAAATAGCGACTAGGGTAAAAAGCAGTATAGAAAGTATCAGTTTTTTCATTTTATTAGCTCAAACATATCCATTTCAATTACACTACCATCCTCAAAAGGCTCTGGTTGCCATGCCCTTACATAAATTGTCGGCTGATCTTCGTTTTCATAATCAATCATCAAAAACAAATAGCCCGTATCACTGTAATTAGTGCTTTCCCAAATCTGAAATAGATTTATTCCATACACCTCTTCATAAATGGGATGCTCAAATATCTCAATATCCTCGAATTCAACATTGATGAAATCATTATTTCGAAAAATGACATTTTCTAAACGATCAATGTATTCCTCTTTTGTTCTTCGAATTAATCGATATTGAGAATCGCTAACAGCTGTTTCGTTTGGTCTTAAAGGTTCTGCTTCAGCTTCAATAATTCTGGTTCCGGTGATAATTAAGGCCTGTTCACTAAATTGCTGTGCAATAAAATCTATATCTTTACGATTATATGCAGTCCTGAATCGCTCCAGATAATTAACAATTTGAAGACGTCTAAACTGATCTTCCAAACTAATCGCATTACTCAAAATTTCATCATACCTATGCTGAGGCAGAGCAAACCGAGCACCGTAAAGAACACCATGTCTGTTGAATGAAATCACTAACTCCTGACGTCTTTGGGTATCTACCACATCTTCGAGACCAATATTTACATACAAATTTCGCACTTCGTAGTTCTGATCACGCAATTCAACAATCATTCCTGTCAGCACCTCATCCGATATGTACATTCTTGTACTATCTGTCAAGTTTTCTAGTTCTCGAAGGCCGAACTGGCCATCTTCTCCTGTAACCAGTTCTTCAGGCATAGTATTTCTGACAGGAACTTGCTCAGTGAATGCTTGATTAATGGCTTTCAAAACCATGGGTACCCGTTGCATCATCAATTCATAGACTTCCAATGATGGAGCATCATTGAAAAGTACTTCCGGTTGAGCAACGGGTGATTGAGCATTCATTTTTAATGGAATACCCAAACAAACCACTAGTATAGTCAGATATATGTAACGTCTCATAAATTTATAGTGCTTTTATCCATATCATCCGCTTACCTGAATAAGCTTCTGATAGATTGACCACTTCCTCTCCGGTTATAATATTAAAATACCTGTTACTTCTAAATACTAAATAATCATGAACTTTATCATTATCTGCTATTACCACTAATGCACCTTCAGAGTTTAGTAAATCTGATTGCCGACCAAACTCAACATCACCAGCTCTGCTCATATGCTGCAGTTTTCTGGCAAATCCTTGCCAGGTTGTATATCCAACTAATTCAGCATAAATATCTCTTCTTCTTACAACCTCTTCCTCATCTTCCGACTCAGTTACAACTTCATCTACCGGCTCAGGTTCTGGCTCAGGAATGATTTCAGGCTCTGGCTCTTCTTCAGTTATTTCTGGTTCAATCTGAGTTTCTGGCTCTGGTTCCGGTTCTTCAATCGACTCAGGTTCT
Organism: Balneolales bacterium; assembly: GCA_007116685.1. GTDB lineage: Bacteria > Bacteroidota > Rhodothermia > Balneolales > Natronogracilivirgulaceae > SKIC01. The sequence goes on along the minus strand of SKIC01000102.1, from coordinate 7,111 downwards.
GATTCTATTGGCTCAGGTTCGGGTTCGGGCTCAGGTTCGGGCTCTGGTTCGGGCTCTGGATCAAGTTCTGGTTCTTCCTCAACAACTTCAGCTACGCTTGCTGTTTCTTGCTCACGGACTACCGGAGCCGGTTCAGCAGGTGCAGGTTGAGGACTCCGTGGTTGAGTTAATGGTTGTGTTTCTGCCAATCTCGCTGATAACAGACTTAAATCAGGATTTTCCTGCAGCATAGAACTTCGATTGTGAACCATTCCAGTATGCAAATTCACAAATTTAACATCTGATAACTCAGGGTCGTTATTTACGATAACTCTGACTCGAAATTCATCAGCATAGGCATATCTGTGACGTGGGCTCAAACCAAAGGCAACTTCCCCATCACCAAAATCCCATTGAGCCGATCTCACATTCAACAATCTGCTGTGTATAGAAAATGAAACCTCTCCACCTACTATGTATGCGTTGATTGTAGGTCTCAAAACATTACTGAAATCTATTTCTATGTTGCGCTCAACGGTAATTCCATGAATACCCTCCAGCAATTTCAACATATCATCGCCTTGGGTTTGGTCTGATAAGTCCAGACGCATAGTTATCGGAAAAACCTCAATTCTGTTGGTTGGGAAGTAGTTTACAAACTCAAATTTACCCTGACCATGTCTTACATTTTCCACTACAAGCATCCCCTGGACTTCATAGGTGTACTGAATTCCATCTACCCTGGAACCATTACTCATTATGGAGAACGGCACTTCAATACTACGTTCACCAATTTGGTAAGCCGGGGTAACCTGAATAGGAACCGTATACATGAAATTCTCAACTTTTAGGCGCAGAAATTCTCTTAAGTTTCCGGTTGTCTCCCCATTTGGAAACTCATGGTACATAGACTGGTAATAATTGGTAGAAAAAAGGAAAGCACGATAAAAGTTGTTGAAAGCACGGGATATATTTCCTAATGCTTCTTGGCGAACACCCTCGTTTAAAAATGACAAAACCTGATTTTTGATCAGGTTAAAGCTAGCTTGTTCGTTTTCTTTTGATATGTAAACTATAGTGTAATGTTCATTGGCCAGGCGGAATCCAAGAGTTCTGGCGCCTATCAATTGCATCTGTGATATCGCACGTGCCCGAGATCTGAATTCTTCGCTAAATTCAAAATCCGTTCCATCTGTCGTTTCCATGGTTTGCAACTCCTGATCAGAGGTAACCATTACTACGTATTGATTAATAAGATTGGAACGGGCTGTAGTTTCAGCATTTTGCGAATTTGATGCCCTTGCCTCCCCGAAAGTATATTTTTCTCTGTCTCTGAATGGCATTGTCATGTACGAAACTACATACTCCTCAGCATCTAAAACTCTAGTAAATGCAAGTACAGTACTTGATCTTCTTCCCTCCTCAACGATGAACTGGTGTTGGAGTTCAAGATTATTTCTTCTGTTAGTAATGGAGGGATTATCGGTATCAGTTGCTTGCTGAAGAATATGAGTATACCTACCCTTTACAGAACCAAGTAATTGCTGATAAGCTTGATCTCTTAATTCACTAACAGGGAGCCGGTCAGTAACCTCGTACCAAATTAGATTTCTGTCCTGTTTAACCTGTTCTATGGTTTGTTGTCCAAAAACCAATGTTGGGAAAAACAGGATAATTAGTAAAACCCTGATTCTTTTGAATACTATCTCAATCATTTCTGAGACCTTAAAAGTTGAAAAGCGTCTTAAGTATAAAGAGCATTTAAAACTTATACACTATAAGCTTATAGTAATATTAGAATACTAAGACATTTTTTTACACTTTTCAACAAAATAGACCTCAAAACGAAAATAAATTAAGACAAAAAACGATAAGCCTATAAAGTTCAAGAGATTGATCAATAATCAGTTCATAACATTTTTTGACACTATAAAGGCACAATACGAATTATCCTGCCTACGGATTCTTCAGAATAGTATAAATATCCGTCCGGTCCCATTCTTACATCCCGAACTCTACCCATATTTTGAACCAATCTCTCTCTGTGAATAACCCTTGATTGGGATTCATCTAAAATAACTCGTTCAATTTTCTGCTGACGTAGTGCGCCAACCATTACATTTCCTTCCCATCCTGGATATCTATCTCCTGTAACAAAAGCCATTCCACTGGGAGCTATTGATGGTGTCCAATGATGCAAAGGGTCAGCCATGCCTGGCAAAGTAGTGTCGGGTGTAATGCTAGTTCCACTGTAATTTCTACCATGTGTTACTTTTGGCCATCCGTAATTTTCGCCGCTTCTGATGACATTTATCTCATCTCCCCCACGTGGACCGTGCTCATGGCTCCAAATTTCTCTGGTTACAGGATGTATGGTCATTCCCTGAATATTTCGGGTACCATATACGAAAATTTCAGGTTGATATCCGTCCACGCCTATAAATGGATTATCCTCAGGAATTGAACCATCATCGTGTAAGCGAACTACGACACCGTGGTAGTTTTCAGGATTCTGAGCCTGATTTCTATCTCCCCGATCACCTATGGATAGATAAACATAGTTATCATCATCAAATGCAATTCGGCTACCAAAGTGCTGTCTGGCTGAGGTTTTAGGACTCCCAACAAATAATACTTCTTGATTAGTTAATGAATGACCTTCTAATTGTGCTCTCATTAAAGCAGTATGAGCGCCGCCATCACCCGGCTTGGAATAGGAAATATATATCCAACCATTTTCATCATAATCCGGATGTAGAACGATATCCAAAAGACCACCTTGACCTCGAGCAAAAACTTCAGGGACTGCATTTATTGCATCAGGATGTAAGCGCCCATTTTCAAAAACTCGCAAAGTCCCTCTTCTTTCGGTTATTAAAATCCTGCCATCCGGTAAAAAAGCAAAACCCCAGGGTATGTCTAGTCCTTCAACAATAACTTCTAGTGAAAAATCCAGTTCCTCAGAACTATGAATTTCTGAACTTTCTATGGCGGTACTCTTACAAGAGAAAAGTAAAACCGCAATCGTAACTAGAATGGGAGAGAGTATTGTTTTAGGCATGAGATAGAAATTTTGTAAAGGTTTCGATATATAATCTAATGTAAGATATTATCAATCAATGCTAATTGAGAGTTATAAAATTCCTTTTATTTGCTCTAAAAAAAAGAAATTCTCATCATTTGATAAACTGAAATCTTTATTACATCTTTGAGTTTACTCACGGATAACCATTTTGCTTTAGGGGGATAAAGTTATGGTGCCTGTTCCATTAGGAGCAATACGACGAATCATCAGTGTTACTCTTTTGCTATTAGGATTTATCCTAACAAATGCATTAGCGCAAACACCTGTAATTACTCAATACAATACCGAAGAACTCGGGGTATCAGCCAGAAACTGGGATATGGCCCAGGATTCACTGAATTTAATATATGTGGCAAACGACCATGGCGTATTGATATATGATGGTTTTGAATGGGATTTTATTACGGTGCCCGGTAGACAAGCCCGAAGTTTACGAGCTGATCGTAATGGGAAAATATATGTAGGAACAGCAAACAGCTTCGGCCACCTGCACAGATCATCCGATGGTAAAGTTTCTTATGTATCCCTGAGTGATACATTAGCCGACTCACATAGCCCAACATGGGTTTATAACACCCAAACCATTGGTAGAAATGTCTACTTTATCACTCAAAACTTTTTGTATTCCTACCATCCTGTTCTCGGCTTAGGAGTATATGAACACGAAAATGTAATTTTAAACAGTACTGTGATTGGTAATTCTCTCTATTTCATGGATTCAGAGAATGTTTATCGCTTTATTAATAGACAACCAATTTTTGTGAGAGAAAGAGCGCTAACAGAAATTGAAGCAGAGAGAACTATTTATAATATCCGCCCTTTTAAGTCCGATGAGTTTTTGATTTTAACATTAGAGGGCGATCTATATTTCACTCAGGGTGGTCTAAGGGGGAATATCCTCCCTTGGGAAAATGAATTGTTTAATTCTGATTTCACCCCGCGTTTCCATTACAGTTTTACGAATAGCGAACAATTCAGAGAGTTTTATGGAGATCGCATTCTTTTTATGCCAACACGTGGAGAAGGACAGTTTATTCTAACTGAATCGGGTAGACATTTATATACATTCGAGCAAACCAAACACTTGCCGGGTGCTACCGTTGAAGCTGCCATGTTTAGCAATGAGAATAATCTTTGGCTAACGTCTTCTAGAGGAATCACAAAAGCTACTTTTTCACTTCCAATTAGGGTATTTAATGACCATTCCGGCTTAAATAGTAATACAAATAGCATTATCCTACACAATCAAGTAATCTATGTCGGTACAAATAACGGGATATTTTATAAAGAAGTTGGTGGCTCTGAATTCTCAATTGTTGAAGGCACGCAATCTCAGATCTGGAAATTGATTAGTCATGATGATTATATCGTTGCTGCCGGAGGAAACCGTGGTGTAATGCTATTAAAAGACAAAACGCTTATTGACCGTATGTCTTGGTCTTTCTCTACTATGATAATAGAACCCTCAACTATTCTACCAAATACATTCCATGTTGGGATGTTTAATGGTTACACGATGATTGAAATAAACAATAGCAGAATAAGGGAGATAGAAAGTGTACCCAATTTGCGCGCAATTATTAGAACTATTGCTGAAGATAATGAAGGCAATGTTTGGCTTGGAACACCCTTGCAAGGACTATTTCGCTATAAAGTGCCTGAAGATGGAGATTTCTCTCAAGTGGAATTCGCTGAATTTGATGTAGAAAACGGCTTGGATATCATTGAGCATAATTATGTTTTCCAGGGAACACATAGTCTACTTTTTAGTTCTCGTAATGATTTATTCACTTTTCAAAATTCCGAAAATACTTTTGTCTCCATTAAGGATGGCAGAATGCTTACTGTCAGAGAGCCTTATCCATTAATTAAAAATATTGGTAATGCTATTTGGCTTTTAGCGGATAAAAAACGAGTACTTATTAGCGGAGAAGGAATGACCGATGCCTCCGGTGTTATCCGCTCTATTCCTTATGATTTTCGTGATGTGATAAATATTCGAGAATACTGGTACATAGCTACATCCGGCGGCGTTTTCCGAGTTCCATCCTGGTACTCGGCCCACAGTACTTTACCCGATGTAATATTTAAATCCATCAGCCTACCAGCCCAGCAACGATATCTCTCCATACAAAACACGCCAAGTGGAAGAATGGTTAACGTGCCATTTCATAATCAGGAAGTTCAAATTCGATTCGCTTTACCTACCTTTACCTTTGAGGAAAGTGTTACGTACAGATATCGATTAACAGGCTTTTCTGATACTTGGACCGATTGGAGAAATATCCCAATGGCCACTTTTACAAACTTATCGAGTGGTACTTATGAATTAGAAGTACAAGCCAGAGATATTTTCAATAATGTTACCCAATCTGCTAGTCTTGAATTTGTAGTGCCCACTCCTTTTCTACGTAGTAATATTGCCTTCTCAATCTATTTTGCGCTAATATTGGGATTGATATATGGGGGATATAGTTATCAAACCAAAAGGCTACGAAAAAGAAATCAACATCTGGAAAACCTGGTAGAGCAAAGAACACAGGAAATTTTAAAGCAAAACGAAGATTTGATTAAGGCAAATAAAACCAAATCTCGATTTTTGAGTATTGCTGCCCACGACATGAGAAATCCACTAGGTGTGATTCAAGGGTATTCTGATTTAATCCAGGAACAAGCCGGTGAAAACTCTGAAATCAAAGAATTGGCTAACCATATTGAGAGCATCAGCCAAAAAATGTTAAATATGATAAATGAGCTGATTAATCCTGATATGGACGACAGCTCAGAACTGTTGATCAATAAGACGCTTTTTGATTTGAAACCAATCGTGGCACAAGTTGTTGCCCACAATAGAATTCTTGCTACAAAAAAGGGACAGCAAATCATAACTGAATTACATGATGTTTGCTCTTTCTTTGGTGACCAGGGACGCCTATTTGAGATATTTGATAATATTATCAGTAATGCTGTTAAATATTCTCCACCTGACGAATTGATATTTATCCAACTTCGGAACATCACTACCGAAAACGAAAAAGTCTTTATACGATTCACCGTATCTGATCGCGGACCGGGAATTCCTCCAAAAGACCGACTAAATATTTTTAGTAATACCCGCATTTTGGACAACAAAACGACAGGTGGAGAACAATCTTCGGGTCTGGGTTTGGGTATCGTCAAGCAAATGGTAGAAATACACGGAGGTTCTGTTTGGGTGGATGATAACCCATCTCACGATACCGGCTCACGCTTCATTGTCGAATTACCTTGTGCAAGTGTTGATTAATCCAATCAATTAACAACCACAACACCCATCTGCGTATTCACATACTCTGACAATTGCCACTGATCATGGCGGGATTTTCTTGTAAAGAAGCGTGCTTCGCCTTTTCGGCTACCGGCAAAGTACATGCTGAATAAGCCTTCCGGTGCCTCAAGATTTTCTATCCACTCCAGAGAAATAAAAAAGTCATCCTCTGCAATCACTCTGAATGGCTCCAAATTTAACCTTACCCAGCCACTGCGTTGGGTTGATCGGAAAATCATATTCCTTTGGGTGATATTTCTGCCCGGTACACCATTATCATTTTCATAGATGTTTACTCTTAAAATTGCGGATCTCTGTGGATTAAAATGCACGTAAAATCTCAAATATTGAACAATGGATGGATAACGACGTGCCTGTACTAACATAGCCAATTCAAATCCCGGTGATTTATCCTCAAAACCGGCAGTCAAAAAATTCCTTCTGTATTCATGCTCACCAATTTCCTCCACTTCCAATCTACTAGCACTGATTTCCACCTCACCCAACTCAAATGTCTGGAATGTTAGCCTAATTTCATTCCGTGAGGATCGGAACAACTCTCTAACCGTTCGGCGCTCTGTGCCATATCCAATTGCTGAAAAGACAATCACCTCATCCATTAAATCCCTTGAAAGCGTTAAGGTAAATTGCCCATTTTCCCTACTCACTGTTCCAACCGTGGTGCCGGGAATACCAATATTAACGAAACCAAGAGGTTCATTATCCGGCATGGAAATAGT
>SKIC01000006.1 GCA_007116685.1 Balneolales bacterium | reverse complement strand
TGATGATGACCTTACCGTCACACAGGCCAGCAATATCGACAAAATTTCCAAGGTTAAAGTTTTAGACAGAAGTAACCTGATTCTGGATATTTTTGCATCCCGAGCCAAAACTTCAGCGGCTAAAACTCAGGTAGAACTTGCACAGTTGCAATATCTGCTACCTCGACTTACCAGATACTGGACTCACCTTTCCCGTCAAAAAGGGGGAATTGGAACAAAAGGTCCGGGTGAAACGCAGATTGAAACGGACAGAAGATTGGTTGGTCAGCGGATTGCTGTTTTGAAAGACAAACTTGAAAAGCTCGATCAGCAGCGCAAAACACAACGTAAATGGCGCGATGACAAACTTAGATTTTCGTTTGTAGGCTATACCAATGCCGGTAAATCTACCTTAATGAATGCGATGACCGATAGTGGCGTATTTGCGGAAGACAGATTGTTCGCAACGCTTGATTCCACTGTTCGTAAAATTGAAATGAAGCAGGAATTTGTGTTGCTGTCAGATACGGTAGGATTTATCCGTAAACTGCCGCATAATCTGATAGAAAGTTTCAAAAGCACTTTGGATGAAATTCGCGAATCAGATGTTTTATTACATGTGGTGGATGCCTCATCAGCACTTTATCAGGAATACATCGACACTGTAGAGCAAACTTTGGAAGAAATCGATGCCACAGATCATGAAATGATTTATGTGTTCAATAAAATTGATAAAGTGAGCGATCCGGAAAAAATTGCACAGATTCGAAGAGCGTATCCGGATGCCATTTTGGTTTCGGCAACTCGTGGAATTGGCTTAAAAGATTTGCGAAAAGCCATGGAAGAAGAGTTAGAGAAAGATTACTTCACAGATGAGTTGCGGTTGCCCATTACGGAGTCAAAAGTGGTATCCTTCTTGCATGATCAGGCAGAGATTTTAGAAAAAAAATACGACGAAAATGGAATCTTCATCCGTTTCAAGATGAATCGTAAGCACTTAGGCGGATTAAAATCTTTATTGGATGATGATGAATTCCATAAAAATTTTGTTTATAGTACGAACGAAACATAACGTTTTACCTTTGTTAGCGGTATATGCAGGTCTATGAAATTTTACATACCGAAATCGAACCCCTCAGAGTCGCCGACCCTGCTGAGGAAGCAATACTGCTTATGGGCAAGCACAATGTTAATTTGCTGCCGGTTGTAGATTATACCACTCGCAAATTATTAGGGATGCTTTCAGAGGCTGTTGCCCTTGCAAATCCCGACCAACTCTGCGGGTCACTACTCGATCAAACAAACGAAGTTGTAGCACTCGACCCGGATTATCACGTTTTTGATGCAGAAAAAGTTATGGATGCTTCATCCGTAGATCTTTTACCTGTTGTTGATAATTCCAAAAATTACCTTGGTGTAATCACTCGTAAAGCACTTCGTATGGCGATAGCCAGCATGCTCAATCTTCATGAAAATGGTACCGTTTTAACCATAGAATTGGGGATTCGTGATTTGTCGCTCACAGAAATTGTTCGACTTACAGAGCAGGAAGGCGCAAAAATTTTAGGAATTACGGTAGAACCCCCTGATCAAATGCACGACAATTTTCGTGTTTCCATGAAATTAAACTTAATCGATTCAAGTCGGGTAACTGCTGCACTTAATCGTTACGGTTATGTGATTACTTCAGAATCAGAAAAGCCACTTTCTGATGAAGATTTCAATTATCGTGCGGATGAATTTCTGCGATATCTGAATACGTAAATTAGTATTCGTCTCTATCTACAAACACAAATTTCATACTCTTATGGTACTATATTCTTATCTCTTAGTATTCCTAATTATTTTTAGTTCAGATGTCGACAAAACGGAGTATTCAGTTAGTAATGCGATTTCTTTGACTCACCCCATACAATCAGAAGTGCAGATTTTATCAGGATTTGGAAAAAGGGTACATCCAGTTTTACAAACTGAGCGGAAACACACAGGTATTGATTACAGAGTTGAATTTGGTGATCCTGTTTTCTCTGCAGCTGCGGGTGAGGTTTTGAAAATTTCATATGACAATAGTTATGGGCACTATCTTGAAATTGCTCATGATAATGGTTTTGTCACTCGATACGCACAACTTTCTGAAATATCTGATGATATGAAGGTTGGAATCAGCGTTGATGAAAGTCAGCAAGTTGCCTTAGCTGGTAACAGTGGGCAAACAACCGGCACTATCCTACATTTTGAATTACTGCTAGATGGTCAAGCCATTGACCCTATTTTATTTTTTGAAAATTAATAGTAGATAAATACGGAATATCTTCATTCTGCGTAGTAAAGAATGAATATGCACTCGTGAAATATTTTTATATTCCGAGTTCGCAGTAATTTTCAAAAGTTTAGATAAGAATCCTTGCGCAATCTACTTCTGATTTTTCTACTTATTAGCCCGTTGAGCATTTTTGCTCAAACTACGCCATCCGCTTCTCAGGAGGATTTTCATAAAGCCGTACGTCTTTTTGACGAGGGCTTATTTACCAATGCAGGGACATATTTTCAAAGCTTTATCCAATCCTTCCCAGATCATCCCAAAACGGAAGAAGCCTCCTATTTTTATGTGCTCACTGTAGGAGAAACAGATAGTCTTGATATGGGTTCTGCTGTAGAACGTCATGTGGCTCAATATCCCAGAGGTGATAGGAGTATTGATTTACTATATGAGATGGGGATTCGTGCTCGAAAAAATGAAGCCTGGGCTGAATCTATAAATTGGTTTTCGCAGGCGCTAGAAAAAGATATTGATGCCAAAAGAGCGGCTAACGCCTACTATTGGATGGCAGAATCATCGGTTGCGCTGGAAATGTACGAACAGGCATTGAATTTCTATCTCACCTTAGCCGACGAATATCCTGATTCAGACTGGGCGCCCAAAGCGCTCTATGCCAGAGGGCGTTTATATCTCGTAAATGGCAGATATGATGCGTCAACGGATGCTTTCGAATTATTGCGAGACCGTTTTCCGGCGCATGAAATGACGCGCCGTGTTGGTACAGCACTTGGGGAAAGCTATTATCTGCAAAATCGTTTTGATGAAGCCATTACGGCTCTGAGAAATGCCTTGCCATTTCTGGAAGGGGAATCCGAATCAAAAGCCATCTTTTTGATAGCTGAGAGCCATAATTATTTAGGCCAGTTAGACAGAGCCGCCACATTTTACAGACGCTATATCAACTTAAATCCTGACCCGAAAGTTGCCAGAATTGCGCAGTATGGCTTGGGCTGGGTATATCATAAACAACAGGTATACCACTGGGCAGCGGAGGCTTTTGGAAATGCTGCTGTTGGCGATGATGAATTTGCCAGAAAAGCACTCTATTACAAAGCAATAAACGAAAAGCTCGGCGGACGTTTTGACCGTGCGATGGCAAGTTTTCAGGAGTTTGGCGATCGATTCCAAACCGGAACCTGGGTAGAAATTGCTTACTACGAGTGGGCAGTTACTGCTTTTCAAATAGGTAATTACGTGAAAGCCATAGACGTGCTTTTATCTTTGGTGAGAAGCGATATGGCGCTCGAAAATCCCGGCAAAATTTACACTCTGCTTGGTGAAGCCTATTTTGCTAATGCCGAATACACCCGCTCAGAACAAGCCTTTGAGCAGGCGGCACGTTTAGTAGATATTGACCCTGATACCAGAGTTCAAGCGCAGTTCCAAAGAGCTTGGGTGCAATATGAGAATCAGGCTTTTCAGGAAGCTCAGCAAAATTTTGAGCGTTTATATCGGCAGAATCGAAATCATGCACTTGCCCCTGAAGCTTTATTTTGGAGTGCAGATGCACATTATCAGTTAGAAAATTTCCAGGAATCAACCAGACAGTTTTCTGAGTTTTTGCAACGCTTTCCTGGTCATGAATTTGAAGGGGCTGCTAAATATGCTTTAGGTTGGGGTTATTTTATGCAGGGTAATTTTGCTGATGCCGTTGGTCCGCTCAGAGATTTCTTAGAAAATTACGAAGCTCCGCCAATTGCATTATTTCCATACGACATTGACGTGAAGTTGAGAATTGGCGATGCCTTGTTTGCACAGCGAAAATATCTGGATGCCGTGGATTTTTACGAAATGGCTGTTGGCGGAGATGTTGGCGGCGATTACGCCATTTTTCAGGTTGCCAATTCTTTTTATCGTGCAGACCAAACTTTCGAAGCCGTTCGTAATTTCCGCCGATTAATCAGAAACTATCCGGAAAGTACTTTGCGAGAGCAAGCGCAGTATAATATAGGCTTCATCTTTTTTCAGACCGGAAATTACTCTCAGGCTATAGAAGAATTTGAAACGGTAATTAGGCAATTTCCTCAATCAGATTGGGCAGCTCGTGCTCGCTATAACATAGGGGATGCACATTTTAATGCCGGAGACCATGAGCAAGCCATTGCTGAATACAAAAGAGTTTTGGATGAATATCCATCAAGCCCTCTGATTATTGAGGCTGTAAATGGCATTCAGTTTGCGCAAATTGCAGCCGGTTTGGATGATACCAGTTCCGAAGTATTAGAAGATTTTCTATCCCGCCATCCCCAGGCCGGTACTGCCGACCGATTGCGTTTCCGTCAGGCTGAAAATTTACTCCAAGCCGGTGATTATGAAGCGGCAATCCGTAGTTTTCGGCAATATTTGCGAATCACCAATTCAGAGCGTTTGATAGCCGATGCGCATTTTAATTTAGCAGAAGCGTATGAGCGCTCCGGAGATTTAGAAAATGCAGTGGCCTCTCTGGAAGTGATACGAAGAGACCATACTCGTTCAGACCGCTTTGAAACATCCTTGCTAAGTCTGGGACGTTTATATACCGAAAAACAGGATTATAACAGTGCCGTTGCGGTTTATGAGCAGTTGCAACAACGCACCAGACGACTTCAGCGCGAAGCCAATATTGGTTTGGCTAACACCTATCTCGCTATGAACAATACACAGCGGGCTTACCAACTTTTTGAGCAAAATCTGAATCGTTTTCCAGATGACCCTGCTTCGAGACTCGGTCTAGCCAAAGTCTATTTTCAGCGTTCAAATTTTCAAAGAGCAGAACCGGCATTCCGAGCCATTGCAGAGCAACAAACCGGTGAGATTGGAGCAGAGGCGCAATATTATTTAGGTCGGGTTTATCAGGAAATGCGTGAATATAACGATGCCATTCAGGCCTATTCCCGCGTAGCTATTTTATTTGAAGCCCACGAATATTGGGTGGCTTCGGCAAATGTAAGAAGCGCACAATGTTACAGAGCCTTGGGTAATACTACCGAAGCCCGCAGAGTTTTGGAGCGAATATTGGAAAGATTTCCGAATACCAGACAGGCTCGTGAAGCCCGAGATATGTTGCAATCAAGTTGATTTATGGATAAAAAAATACATCCGGTTCAGAGTTTTACCGGTACTATAGAAATGCCTCCCGATAAATCCGTTTCTCATCGCTCTGCGATGTTTGCGGCTTTGGCTGATGGAACCTCAGTAATTGATAATTATTCGCCGGCAGCTGATCCTCAGACTACACTAAAATGTTTGCGACAATTGGGTGTAGCCATAGAAAGTAAAGGAAATACCATAACAGTTAGGGGAAAAGGGCGGTTTGGTCTGGAAAATCCTGAAATTGAGGTAGATTGCGGGAATTCAGGCACAACCATGCGTTTACTGAGTGGGATTATCGGCGGTGCAGGTGTAACCGCAACATTGATTGGGGATGAATCGCTTTCCGCCCGAACTATGAAGCGAATTTTGAATCCGCTATCAGAAATGGGTATTAAAATCAAGGCCAGAGAGGATGCCTACGCTCCGCTTCGAATTTCCCGGGAGAATGATTTAAAACCCTTGAGATATCCGTTGCCGGTAGCCAGTGCTCAGGTTAAATCCTGTGTGTTACTGGCCGGATTATTTGCGGAGGAAGAAACTCTGGTGATCGAAACCATTCCCAGCCGAAATCACACCGAACAAATGCTGGGCTTGCCTGTGTCTAAAGTTGGCGATGAGTGGCATATTACATCCTCCGCTTCTATCGAAATAAAACCAAGAAATTACACTATACCGGGCGATTTTTCATCTTCTGCATTTTGGATTGTTGCCGCTTTAATTTATCCCAATTCAGAATTGTTGCTTACCAACACGGGTATAAATCCTACCCGAACGGCATTACTCGAAATTTTGAAACGCATGGGGGCTAATATCACACTGGAAAACGAGCGAATTGAAGGAGCAGAGCCGGTTGCCGATATCAGAGTGAAAAGCTCAGCCTTAAAAGCAACGGATGTTTTTCCGGATGAAATTCCAAACGCCATTGATGAACTACCCATTTTGAGCGTAGCCATGAGTTTTGCTGAAGGCACTTCTTCTTTTCGTGAAGCCGGTGATTTGCGACACAAAGAAACCGACCGAATTATGGCGATAGCACATATTTTGGAGCAGGCGGGCGTTTCATTTAAGGAATTTGAAGATGGTCTGGAAATCCAAGGCAATCCTGATTTTATTCCATCCTCTGCCACCTACAATTCCTTTCACGATCATAGAATTGCAATGGCTTCTGCAATTATGAGCGGGAAAAGTACGGGCACGTCGGTTGTTCGTCATGCGGAGTCTGCGGCCGTTTCTTATCCGGGATTTTGGGAAGATTTAACCAAAGTTAGCGCATAGAACCGTCGGTATCCAAACTGTTAATGATTCCGTCAAACTGACGAATATCCCCAGGTAATAAAGCCGTAAAGTGGATACCCGCAATTACCTGAATATGGCCATGCTGCAGAAAGTAATCACGGTGTAAATTCGTATTTGTACCTCCATATCTGAGTTCGGAGCGCAGTCCGCTGAACGAGTTTATTTTCAGATTAGGATTGGTTGTGATGGAATACAGTCCGGTCAATTGCAGTAATCTGCTGAAAAGATTTTTATTGATGCCTTTCAATCTCGTTTTCTTTCCGGCTTGGATCTGCATAATAAACGTGCCGGTTTTTCTGCGAATGGCTACGGTGTTCCAGTTTTGCTCGTCGTAAGAGACAATGTTTTTCTCTTTAAGATGAAAATCACGGATGTATTTTGGCTTTTTTCGAAGATTATAAAAAGTTAATGGCCAATGTGTTGGAGCAGAAAAGGAAACTCCGGTTGCATCGTGCTTGAAGGCCTTGGTATAGGAGTAATCTTTTTGAAGTGATTGTAACTCCCCTTCTCTATGACTTAAATACCATTCTTGTAGCGTTTTTTGAGCTTTTTCTAAATCAATCAGATGACGAAACCCGATTTGTCGAATATGCTTTTTATTATTGGCCACGCTTTTTTCTTCAACTTCAGAAAAGTACAAGACGCCAGAATTTGGGATTGGCTTAATGAATTTTATATCAAACGATGAATAACTTTGAAATTCTTGCTTGGAGTCAATTATCAATAACCTTTGATTACTAATTGCATAGAGCTCTTTCTTGAAACTTGCTAAAAAGTAAACCACGATACCAATCGGAATCAGTAATGTTGCTGCTTTTCCCAAATCAATTCCATCCTGCCGAATGATGGTCATCAGGATAATCACAAATAAAACAATAGCAAGCGCAAGGTAGTTTTTGATAGCTCTGATGAACACACCAAAATTACTATGCCCCTCCCATAAAATGGTTTCACTGCTTTTAAGGTAATCGGCGAATTTGGATTTTGTATTAGACATTCCCTGTAAGTTACATCCCGTTTTTATGTCACAAAGATTGAAATTATGACAGTTGTGTCAATAAAAAAATAGAAATAGTGTCAATACGTCAGACATCTAAACTTGGCACTGATGTTGTCAATTTGTCTGTGTAAAGAATGAGGGGCTTAGCCCTAATCGTCGTTCGTCATATTTCAGAGTGTATGCTCTGTTAAGATTTTAATTAGTAAACAATCATTAAATATCAATCATCATTATGGGTAAGATTATAGGAATCGACCTTGGAACCACCAACTCTTGCGTTTCAGTAATGGAAGGCAACGAGCCGGTTGTAATCCAGAATTCCGAAGGCGGCAGAACTACACCTTCTGTTGTTGCTTTCAGTAAAGACGGAGAGCGTCTGGTCGGTGCGCCCGCAAAAAGACAAGCTATTACCAATCCTGAAAAAACTATTGCTTCCATCAAGCGATTTATGGGACGTTTTTACGATGAGGTAAGCAGCGAAATAGACACCGTTTATTACAAAATTGCTAAAGCAGATGACGGTACTGCACGCGTACAAATTGACGATCGTCAGTATGCGCCTCAGGAAATCTCCGCTATGGTACTTCAGAAAATGAAGCAGACTGCGGAAGAATACCTCGGCGAAAAAGTAACCGAAGCAGTAATTACCGTTCCTGCGTATTTCAATGATGCGCAAAGAAAAGCAACGCAAGAAGCCGGAAAAGTAGCCGGACTTGAAGTTAAGCGTATCATCAACGAGCCAACAGCAGCGGCTTTGGCTTATGGCCTTGATAAAAAAGACGAAAATCAAGTCATCGCTGTGTATGACCTTGGTGGTGGTACTTTTGACGTATCCATCCTGGAACTTGGCGATGGCGTTTTCGAAGTAAAATCAACTAATGGTGATACTCACCTTGGTGGTGATGACTTCGATAGCCGAATCATTGATTTCCTAGCTGATGAATTTAAAAAGCAGGAAGGCATTGATTTGAGAAAAGATGCCATGGCTATGCAGCGTTTGAAAGATGCTGCTGAGAAGGCCAAAATTGAACTTTCAAGTTCACAGAAAACAAACATCAACCTACCGTTCATCACTGCTGACAATTCAGGTCCTAAGCACTTGAATATCGATTTGTCTCGCTCAAAATTTGAGCAATTGGTTGACGATTTAGTGAAAAGAACGCTAACTCCTTGTGAGAAAGCTCTGAAAGATGCTAAACTGAATAAATCTGAAATCGATCAGGTGATTTTGGTTGGTGGTTCTACACGTATTCCTAAAATCCAGGAAGTTGTTAAAGAATTCTTTGGCAAAGACCCGAGTAAAGGCGTAAATCCTGACGAAGTAGTATCTGTTGGTGCTGCTATTCAGGGTGGAGTTCTCTCCGGTGATGTTAAAGATGTTATTCTTTTGGATGTAACACCTCTTTCTTTGGGTATAGAAACCCTTGGCGGTGTTATGACTAAATTGATTGACGCTAACACAACTATCCCAACCAGTAAATCAGAATCATTCTCTACGGCAGCGGATAATCAAACCAGCGTGGAAATTCACATTCTGCAAGGTGAGCGTGCCAAAGCAGTAGATAACCGTACACTTGGCCGCTTCCATTTAGATGGTATTCCTCCGGCACCTCGTGGTATTCCACAAATCGAAGTTACTTTCGATATTGATGCCAACGGTGTAATGAACGTAAGCGCCAAAGATAAGGCGACTAATAAAGAGCAAAAGATTCGTATCGAATCCAGCTCAGGTCTCAGCGATTCTGAAATCGACAAAATGAAAAAAGCAGCTGAAGAGCATGCCGACGAAGATAAGCAGTTACGCGAGCGTATTGAGAAATTGAACAAGGCTGACGGCCTGATTTTCTCAACCAAAAAACAGCTCGAAGAATATGGCGATAAGTTATCAGAAGGTAACAAATCCAATATTCAGGCGGCACTCGAGAAACTCGAGGAGCTCCATAAAGAAGAAAAAGTGGAAGAACTGGACGGTGCTATCGAAGCATTGAATCAGGCTTGGTCTGCTGCTTCTACCGAAATGTACCAGGCAGCTCAAGACGCAGCCGGTGAAGCAGAAGGCGGCGCTGAATCAGCAGAAGGCACAGCCGGCGAATCCACCGAAGATGCTGAAGCCGTTGACGCCGATTACGAAGTTGTTGACGACGACGACAAAGACAACAAATAAGAAGACCAAGGTCTTTTTAACAAAGCCACTTCGGGAAACCGGGGTGGCTTTTGTTTTTTCGAGAAGCTGATATAATTTCCTCCTCTATACAGTAGGACGTCGTCCGCGACGTCCGTCCCCAAAAAAGCATTCGTCCCGACTGCGATTGTTTACAAGAGCACGATTTAATGAGTGCGCTAATAAATTTCTTTCTCGCTGAAAACCAAATACGGACAGCCGCACTTTCCTTCTCAGTGTTTGCACTTACAGAAATCTTGGTTAATCCACGCCAATCAATTTTTCGAAAATTGCGTCAGCCCGAGAATTATCCATGGGCTGTCGCAAACAAATTTGAGGCGAAATATCCGACAAGGGCTGTGGTTTTCAGAAATCAAAAAACGTTTTGAAAAAGAGCGACTGTCCGAATCCTTAAAACAAATTATGACTATGTGTTTACATTAGTCAACAATATCTTTAATTTACAAATAAAGAAGAAATTGAATCGACTTGATAAAAAAGCATCCAAATAAAGAAATACAAGCTGCAATTGAGTACGCTTTAGGCAAAAACTGGAGAGTCGATTCATCCGGAAAATCTTCGCATGCATGGGGAAGATTGAAATGTCCCAAAGAATCTCGTATAGGGTGTATTATTTCAATTTGGAGTACCCCGAGAGTGGCTGAGAATCATGCAAGACAAATTATAAGGGCTGTTGATAAATGCGAACATAGCTAATAAGGAAATCTTATGAAATATTATGAATTTACCCTGGTTGTAGAGTCTCCAAAGAGTGTTTCAGAACAAATGGAAGACGCTTTATTTGAAGCAGGTTGTGATGATGCGCTTTTATCTTTTAGAAATGGTATAGCGTATATAGAGTTTGATCGCCGGGCTAAAGATTTGGAAGAAGCCGTAATTTCCGCTATTCAGCAGGTTGAAAATGCCGGGTTAGATATGAGAGTAAAACGTGTTGAGCCGTCTGATTTGGTTACCAGCGCTGAAATTGCTCGCCGACTTAAACGAAGCCGCCAGTCTATACAACAGTTGATTTCAGGTAGTAGAGGAATCGGAGATTTCCCTTTACCAGTAGCTGGCGTTACCTCAAAAACCATGTTGTGGAGTTGGCAAGAGGTGGCAGGGTGGTTTTTGCAAAAACAAAAGATAAATGATAAAACTATGTACGAAGACGCTAAGACATTAAAGCAATTGAACGAATCCCTGGATGTTCGTCACAATAAAAACCAACTCAAAAATATTCAGCGAATTACTAAACTTTTAAAAAGTGCGAAAGCTGAGATGGTTTAAACCAGAATAACGCAATAGACT